>CAZCBD010000177.1:5110-5418 GCA_964496755.1 uncultured Melioribacteraceae bacterium | reverse complement strand
TTGCAATATCGAATATCACATCGTTTTGGTTAAAAACTTCCGCCAAAGGCGAACCAATTTCCAATTCCGAATCAAGTACCATTATACCTTCGTGATTATCACTTATGCCCAATTCCTTTTCGGAACAAATCATTCCAAAAGAAAGCTCGCCTCTTATCTTTGCTTTTTCAATTTTAAAACCACCGTTTGGAACAACCGCACCTACTCTGGCAAAAGCAACTTTTTGGCCCGTATCAACATTTGGAGCACCACAAACAACATTTAGCACATCTATTCCATCGGAAACCGTACAAACCGATAATTTATCT
>CAZCBD010000177.1:0-5100 GCA_964496755.1 uncultured Melioribacteraceae bacterium | reverse complement strand
TACATATCCAACTACAAATCCGTCAAATATTTTCTTTTGGTCTATTATTTCTTCCACTTCCAAGCCCGAAGTTGTTAATTTTTCTTCGATGGTTTGAACGGAAACATCTTTTAAATCAATATATTCATTTAACCAATTTAGTGAAATTAGCACTGTATTCTCCGTTAAAATTGCTTTAGAAATCTTTTATCGTTATCAAAAAAGGTTCTAATATCATTAATTCCATATTTTGCCATTGCGGTTCTTTCTATACCCATACCAAAAGCATAGCCGGTAAATTTTTCCGGGTCAACCCCCACGTTTTTTAAGACATTCGGATCAACCATTCCGCACCCTAAAACTTCCATCCATCTACCGTTTTCAGCTCCTTGGGGCACATACCAAATATCAACCTCGGCACTTGGTTCCGTAAAAGGGAAAAAGCTTGGTCTGAATCTAAATTTTATATCTTCACCATAAAACTGTCTTAAAAATGCAACAATAGTACCTTTTAATTCGGCAAAAGTCACATCCGTATCAACATACAAACCCTCCAGTTGATGAAAGAGACAGAAGCTTTTATAACTTACGGCTTCGTTTCTAAAAACCTTTCCGGGCATTATGGCTCTGATAGGAGGTTTTTGTTTGCCCATCAACCTAATTTGAACTGGTGATGTATGAGTACGCAGTAAAAAATCCGAATTAATAAAAAAAGTATCCTGCATATCTCTGGCCGGGTGATCTGCCGGGAAATTTAACGCTTCAAAATTATTAAAATCAGATTCTAATTCAGGCCCTTCATGAATTGAAAAACCTAAGCCTTTAAAAATGGCTTTCATTTCATCAAGAGTCTGAGTTAAAATATGTTTTGAACCCTGTTCTTGTAATCTTCCGGGCAAAGAAAGATCAACATAATTTGTGGTCTCGTTTTTACCGTTAGAAACTTTTTCTTTTAATTCGTTAAATAATTGCAAGCATTTATTTTTAGCAATATTTAATTCTTTACCTACAGCCGGTTTTTGGTCACTCGGTAAATTTTTAAATTCTTCAAATAAATTTGTAAAAACACCTTTTTTGCTAAAATATTTTAATCTTAAATTTTCAAGGCTTGAATTATTTGAAATTGAACTTAACTCATTATTAAAATCATTAATAATCTTTTTAATTTTTGAAAGCATAATCGAATTTTCTGAATATTTAAAAAAAAACCTCTGAGCCGATTTAACAGCAAAGAGGGTATAAAATTAATTTAATACAAATTTAACTATATCTGCAAAAGCTTGAGGACGTTCAACTGCTAAATTAGCAAGAACTTTTCTGTTAATATCCACACCTTTAACTTTCAAAGCATGCATTAATTTAGAATAAGTTGTGCCGTTTAATCTGGCGGCAGCATTAATTCTAATAATCCAAAGTCTTCTGAAAGTTCTCTTTTTAGCTTTTCTGTCCCTATAAGCATATAAAAGACCTTTTTCGATGTGGTGTTTAGCAACGGTATAAACCTTGCTTCGGGCACCCCAATAACCCTTAGCCATCTTCATTATTTTTTTACGTCTGCGGTGCGACGCTACTTTGTTTTGTGAACGAGGCATATTCTTACTTCCTTAAATTTAATTAATTGTGAAATAGTTATGATTCATTTTACAGAATCATTGTTTTTACTCTTCTGGAATCAGCATCAGAAACCAATGTCTGAGTTCTAAGATTCCGTTTTGTTTTTCTAGACTTTTTAGTCAAAATGTGCGACTTAAAAGCCTTTGCTCTTTTGATTTTACCCGATGCAGTTTTTCTGAATGTTTTTGCTGCACCACGGTTACTTTTCATTTTTGGCATAGCTTGTACCTATCCTAGATTATTTTTTCTTATTACTTTTCTTCGGTACCAAAATAGTTAGCATTGTTCTACCTTCAAATTTAATAGGTTGCTCTATTTTTGATACCTCTGATAATTTTTCAACAAATCTTTCTAATAATTCTCTACCATTTTCTTTGTAAGCTAATTCTCTACCTTTGAAAATAACAGCTACTTTTACTTTGAAACCGCTTTCAATAAAATTTATTGCGTGTTTTGCTTTAAAGTCAAAATCATGTGTATCGGTATTCGGATGTAAACGAATTTCTTTTAATACCGTTACGCTTTGCTTTTTCTTTTGTAATTTTTCTTTACGTTTCTGTTCGTAAATATATTTACCGTAATCAAGAACTTTGCAAACCGGAGGCTTTGCACTTGGAGCTATTTCAATTAAATCTAAATTTTGTTCTTGGGCAATATTACGTGCCTTATCTAAATTCATTACTCCCAGCTGAGTACCGTCACTATTGATTACTCTAACTTCCGGAGCTTTGATTTGCTCGTTTATTCTTGGTTGTTCCTGTGCGATGAATTCCTCCGTTAATTGTTAATACTTTTTGAATTTATAATTTCCAGTAAATTATCAGCAAATTTTTCCAAATTTACACTTCCTTGATCACCTTTTTTATGCTGACGGATTGAAACCGTTCCGGCTTCTGTTTCTTTGTCACCAACTATAACCATATAAGGAACTTTGTTTAATTCCCAATCTCTAATTTTGTATCCTATCTTTTCGTTTCGTTTGTCGAACTCAGCACGAATTCCTTTGGATTTCAAATATTTATAAACTTTTTCGGCATATTCGGCATGATGCTGTTCGGAAACCGGAATAACAGCCGCTTGTACCGGAGCTAGCCATGCAGGAAATGCTCCTGCAAAATGTTCAATTAAAACACCAAAAAATCTTTCCAAAGAACCTAAAAGTGCTCTGTGAACCATAAACGGACGGTGTGCTTGTCCATCTTCAGCAATATATTCCATATTAAATCTTTCCGGCAAATTAAAATCAAATTGAATTGTGCTCATTTGCCACTCACGTTTCAAAGCATCTTTAATTTTGATGTCTATCTTGGGTCCGTAAAACGCACCGCCACCTTCATCTATTTCGTATTTTAAGCCTTCTCTTTCTAGAGCATTTTTTAAACTATCGGTCGCTTTTTCCCAAAGAGAATCTTCGCCTACAGATTTTTCCGGTTTCGTTGAAACATAAAATTTTAAATCTTCAAAACCGAACGATTTCCAAATATATAAAGAAAACTTTACAACTTCTACTATTTCATCTTCAATTTGTTCGTGTGAACAAATAATATGTGCATCATCTTGTGTAAATCCGCGAACGCGAAGCAAGCCATGCAAAACACCGCTTTTTTCAAAACGATAAACAGTGCCTAGTTCAGCCCATCGCAAAGGTAAATCTCTATAGGAGCGAAGCGAGGAATTGTAAATTTTAATATGAAACGGGCAATTCATCGGCTTTATGTAATAGTTCTGTTCATCAATTTCCATTGCGGCAAACATTGAATCTTTGTAATGGCTTAAATGTCCACTGGTTTCCCACAAATGACTTTTACCAATGTGTGGTGTGTATAAAAGCTCATATCCATTTTCAAAATGTGCATTTTTCCAAAATGTTTCAATTTCATTTCTTATACGGGCACCTTTCGGATGCCAATAAATTAAACCCGCACCTGCATCTTCTTGAATACTGAATAAATCCAATTGTTTTCCAAGTTTCCGATGATCACGTTTTTTTGCTTCTTCTAATAAATGCAAATGCTCATCAAGCATTTTTTTCTTTGGAAAGGAAATACCATATATTCTTTGAAGCTGCTTATTTCTTTCATCGCCTCTCCAATAAGAACCGCTAATATTTAGTAATTTAATGAATTTAATTTTTCCTGTTGAAGGTAAATGAGGACCACGACATAAATCCGTGAATGTTGACTCTTCATACAAACTAATAATTGCATCGGGTTCAACAATTTCATTTAATATTTCAACTTTATACTGATCTTTTTTTTCCTCAAAAAACTTTAAAGCTTCGTCGCGTGTAACTTCTTTTCTAACAAACAAAGTATCAGCCTCGGCAAGCTTTTCCATTTTTTTTCTAATCTTTTCTAAATCGGAATCAGTCAATTTCGAATTGATATCAATATCGTAATAAAAGCCACCTTCTATTGCAGGGCCTACACCGAATTTTGCTTCTGGATAAATTTCCTGAATTGCGTGAGCCATTAGATGGGCCGTTGAATGCCAATAAACCTCTTTACCTTCCGGAGTATCAAATGTTAATATTTCAATTTTCGAATCTTCGTTAATTGGCTTGTTAATTTCCACAACACTTCCATTAACTTTTGCAGCTATAGCAACTTGAGCTAACTTTTTGGAAATGGATTGTGCAATATCTAATGCGGATATACCTTTATCAAAATCTTTTACAGATCCATCAGGAAAACTAATTTTAATTTTACTCATAGCTATGATTTTTATATTTAAAAAAAAACGGAGTTACCTCCGATTTGTGTGGGTTCTAGGGGATTCGAACCTCTGACCTTCTGCACGTCAAGCAGACGCTCTAACCAGCTGAGCTAAGAACCCATTACTGAACCCAATTTAAAGTTTGTACCGAGGGCCGGACTCGAACCGGCACGGGAAAAAATTCCCACTGGATTTTAAGTCCAGTGCGTCTACCAATTCCGCCACCCCGGCGGACAAACATTAAATTTTAGATTTCAAATCTATGTATTTATAATACAATATGCAAATATAAAAATGAAAAAATCATCATATTTTTTACTTATTTATCAACTTAATTTCATCTTAAAAAAGGATTGCATACTTAAAATTATTTGGTGTTGAAAAATGTTTTATATTTCATCACAATTCAGTATCTTCAATTACAATTCCGCTTTGAGATTCCAAATCGTAGGCCGGTATTTCAACCTGTAAAAGCATACTGAGCAAACCTGTTGCAATTTATTGGAAGTCATATACTGAGCTTGTCGAATTATACTGAGCTTGTCGAAGTATGCGTAAATCTGCATTTATTCAACATTCCTGTTTATTTTTTGTCCGCGATACAAAAAGCTCCTTCAACTCTTGCTCAGTGTTCAATCTTCTATTTTTATGGAGCGGTATTTCAGGGTAATCCGATTTATTAAATATTCCAATAAATAACAAAAAAAAGGGATTCAAACGAATCCCTTTTTATGCTTATTTATTTTTACACTATTTCAATAGCATAAGTTTTTTAGTTTGAACAAAACTACC
>CAZCBD010000176.1:0-5461 GCA_964496755.1 uncultured Melioribacteraceae bacterium | reverse complement strand
TCGTTCGGTGTTTCGTCAAATAATTTTTCCGCACGCCGGACTTGCATTTCAAATAATCGACGTATTGTTTCATCAAATTCCAAATTCAAGTATTGAGTTTCACTACATTTAAAATCCGCAATTTCAATTAGAGGAACATAAATTCTATTTTTCAAAACATCTCTCGATACATCTTGATAAAAATTAGTTAGTTGAAGAGCAGTACATATTTTATCGGAATAAAGATTTGCCTTTTCATTTCTGACATTATTTAATTCCAATATAATTCTTCCGATCGGATTTGCTGAATGTTTGCAATAAAATAAAATTTCATTAAAATCATTAAACCGATTTTTGATTACATCGCTCTTAAAAGCTTTTAGTAAATCATAAAAATATTTTGAGGTTAAACTATTATCGATAATAGTTTTATTTAATAAAAACCAAAACTCGGATTTAAATTCTCCGTTAAGGGCAAATGTTAGATTAGTTTCAAATTCATCCAATTTTTTAATTCTATCAGTCGGCAATAAATCGCCTTCATCGGCAATATCATCAGCCATTCTGGCAAACATATAAATTATTGCAACATATTTTCGTAAATGTTTTGGTAAGAAGAATGAGATAACCGGAAAATTCTCGTAATGAGTTTTAGCCAAAAGCTCAGCGTCTTTGAAGGCTTGAGCCAACCCGGCTTCATTTAATTCAAATTTATTTTTTTTCATATTTCCTTTCGGGTTAGCATTGTACCCGGAACAGGACTCGAACCTGCACGTTCATTGAACATAACATCCTGAATGTTACGTGTCTACCAATTCCACCATCCGGGCAAAATAATTTATTGTTGAAAAATTTATTATCAAATTTAATTTAATATCGTACTATCTTCTTTTACAATCTCCAATGCTTCGTGTGAATTTGAATCTATAGCAGCATATTTAAAAAACTTTTGGGAAACATTCAAGAACGTATCTCTCGATGAGTTGTAAAAAGGTAAATCCGAACTAACTTTAATGATATCGGTATATTTCTTTCCATTGCAATCGCTGGAATACAATCTGGGCAAACCAAGAGAATCAATTGCTTCTTTGCAAAAATCAACGTAAACAATTTCGCCGCTTTCGGGAATCTGAAATTCCTCTTCCGGCAGTTCAAGTTTATCGTACACCTCTTTCATAAACATAGCCCAAATCGGCATTGCTGTTCTTCCGCCTTGGCCGTCATGATTAGGTAAATCGTAAAAACCAATTCTTTCATCATTAAAACCAACCCAAACCACTGCTGTTAATTGTGGTGTAAATCCGGCAAACCATGCATTTCTATAATCCTGAGTAGTTCCGGTTTTCCCTGCACAATCTCGCCAAAATCCGAATCTATATCTTACCCCCACACCGGTTCCTTCGTTAATTACAGACTCCATCATATTTACCATCAAATAATCTGTTTCCGCTGAAATTGCTTCGTGTGTTTCAGGAATAAATTTTTTAATCAAAATTCCGTCTTTATCTTCAATGCTTGTTAATGAGCTTGGTTCATTATAAATTCCTTTGTTTGCCAATGTGGAGTAAACACTTGCCAATTCCAGAGGAGAAACCGCAGTAGTGCCTAAAGCATTTGAAATATAGGGAGTAAAACGCGTTTTAACTCCCATGGCTTTAGCATACTTTGGAATTTCCCATAATTCCACGTAACCTTCAAGAATTAATCGTGCGGCAATCACATTCACCGAATGTTTCAATCCTTCTCTTAAAGTTAGAAATCCTCCGTATCTGTTCGAAAAATTTTGAGGACGCCAACCGTCAATAGTAAAGGGTTGATTAAGCAAAGGGAAAGCCGGATAAAGTCCGTGATCCAAAGCTATTGTGTAGATAATAGGTTTGAATGCCGAGCCGGGTTGCCTTTTCATTTGTGTAACATGATTCCAACCTCTTCCGTTGTTTTGATTTCTGCCGCCAACCATTGCACGAATTTCACCTGTCTTACTATCAAGTACAATAAAACCCACATCAATTCTTGTTTTTAATGTTTTTATTGAATCGGTAAATTGTTTATCGTTTAGAAGTTCTTTGTAAACTTTATTTTTTTCTTCAATTGATTTTGCAAGTCGATATTTTTTGCTTCTTTTGATTCCGGTATCTAAAATATCATCTAAAATATCTTTGTGTTTTTCCCAATTCCAATTCTTATCGAAATGTTTTTGCCAAAGACTTAAATGTTTTTCAATCACTTCGTTTGCAATTTTCTGCATCCGAGAATCAAGTGTGGTATAAATAGTTAATCCGTCTTTATGTATATCAAAATTTTCTTCGGCTCCTATTTCTTCTAAATTCTGACGAATCATTTCAACAAAATGAGGTGCAATTGAATGATGCAATCCGTCAACTGTCCGTCCCTCGGGCAAGTTTATAGGTTCCTCTTTAAATTTCTTATATTCCTCTTTACTTAAAAAACCGGCATTAACCATGTTATACATAATTTGGTTTCTTTTTTTTAGAGCTAAATCATAATGTTTATCGGGATTATATCTGTTCGGTTTATTAAATAGAGCTATAATTACAGCACCTTCGGGAATTGTTAGCTTAGATGGTTTTTTATTAAAATAAGCTTTGGCTGCCATACCTATTCCATAAGTTCTTTTACCAAGAAAATGCGTATTAAAATACATTTCAATAATTTCATTTTTAGTATAATTTTTTTCAATTTCAACTGCAGTTACCCATTCGCGAAATTTTCTTACAACAGTATCAAAAAAGGATTCCGGACCTGTTTGTAATTTGAATAAGTTTTTTGCCAACTGTTGGGTAATTGTTGAACCGCCTTCTCTTTTTCCAAGAAATATTGTTTTAAAAATTGCTTTTGCCAATCTATCTAAGTTCACTCCCCAATGGTCATAAAATTTCTGATCCTCTGTAGCTATTAATGCATTTACAACGTATGGAGGAATACTATCAAGCGGAGTATTAATTCTGTTTTCCAAATAAAATTGGTCTATTAATTCACCATCGGAAGAATATATGTTGCTGGCCAATTGCGACTTGGGATTTTCCAATTCATCAAAAGAAGGAATACCTTGCAAAACATAATCAAAGAAATAATAACTGCTAACAATAGTGAAAATTGCAATGAAAGCAAGTACTAATAAAAACACCTTTTTAATTTTTTTTGATTTACTCTTTTTTTCGTTCTTTTTCTTTGCGTTTGTTTTATCAGTCATTATTAACCTAATTTTGTTTCGTCTTTAATTTCACTATTTCAATTTTATCATTTTTAAAAACTGCATACAGTGGTTTATCTAACCAAGTTCCAAGATTTAAATATATCCCGTTATTAATTTTAATTTCTTTTAATAAATGTGTATGTCCCATAATAACAAAATCAAATCCTGCAGATATTTTTTCAGTAGCCTTTTTAATTAATCCGTCATCTTCGGTAAAGTTTTTCCCGTCGGTGTATTTTCTGCTTTTTTTACTTGTTCGGCTTGCTAACCATATTCCGAAATTGGGATGTAATTTTGAATATAAGTTTTGTAATAATTTATTTCTTAAAATTTTTTTGAGAATTTTATAACCATTGTCATTTAAAACATGATCATCTCCATGACTTAAATAAAATCTTTTCCCGTGAATTTCAACTTCCAAATCAGTTTGCAATACTGTAGCATTAAATTCTTTGTAAAAAAAATCTTTATGCATAAAATCATGATTACCAATTAAGTAATATATTTTAACACCTGCTTCGGATAATTCTTTTAAAGCAGCAAAGATTTTATAAAATCCCTTTTGAATTACACGTTTATATTCAAACCAATAATCAAATAAATCTCCAAGGATAAATAAGTTCTCTGCATCGGATCTTATCGATAAAAGAAATTCCACAAGTAAATCTTCCTTTTGTTTTTCAGTTTCAGAATCGTTTAATCCCAAATGTAAATCCGATATAAAGTAACTATATTTTTCCATTCAACTCTTTTAATTATTTTAACTTCAAATTTAATAAGTTTCAATTTAATTTGGGCTATCAATTTAATTAAAATTTACAAGCAACCAATTATTCGGATCAATTATTAAACTATCCGGTTTTTTGTTTATTTCGAACTTAAATTTATTTACCTGTCTATTAATATGAATACTTTTAATTTCGCATTTATTTTTAAACACAATTTTTACTTCGCAATCAAATTCGAAGGGATTAATTTTATTAGCAACATCTTTACTTAATTTATTAGCAGCATCTTTACTTAATTTATTGCGTCCGTTCAATTGCCGAGTAAGAATTAACAATTCAAATTTATGCTCGGCTATTTTCTTGCTTTTCCAAGTTAATTTAATTTTAGGTGTTTCAGTATCATTAAAAACCCATTGGTTGAAAAAATTCTTCAAGTTCAATTTTGAAATCGACTCGCAAACCTTAATAAAATCAAAGGTAGATGCATTTTTATATTTGAATTTATTATAATAGACTTTAAGTATTTTAAAAAAAGCTTTATCACCTACTTTTTTTCTTAGCATATGTAGAACCCAAGCACCCTTTTTATAAACCAATTGGGAAAATAAATCGCCTTTTGGATTATACAAACGTCCGGCCGGAACTAATTTTTTAGTCGGTAAAAATTTCGGCAAATATTTTTTTCCGTTAAAATGTTCATTAAAAAGAATTTCCGCGTAAGTAGCAAATCCTTCGTTTAGCCAAATATCTTTCCAAGATTTTATTCCAACGGCATTACCCCACCAATGATGTGCTAATTCGTGCACTAATACATCTCTGGATGAATGAAAACCCAAGATAAAGTTACTACTAATTGCAGTAATGGTTTGATTTTCCATTGCACCAAACTCCCATGGAATTTCAATAACAGCATATTTTTCTTCGGGAAAGGGATACGGACCAAAAAGTTTTTCTAAAATCGGAAAAATATTTTTATGATCTGTAAAATCCGTTTTTGCATTTTTAATATTTTGCTTTAAGCAATAGTAACTTAATTTGATTGTATCTTTACTATCCGAAAGATAGGTTTCGTTTATATTATAATACTCCCCTGAATTAATTGAAAGTAAATAAGAAGAAATCGGATATTCGGTTTTCCAATGAAAAATTTTCTTTTCCTTTAAGGTTTTAACTGAAACTAATTTTCCATTTGAAACTGAGATATAATTCGAATTGTTTTGAATAAAAACATCAGCAAAAAATTTATCACTCGGAGTATCATTGCACGGATACCATCTTGAAGCAAAAATCGGTTCTGAAATGGTAAAAACAAATTTCGAATTATTATGACTTCGAAAATGTACCGGATTAAATTTTACTAAACTTGAACTATAAATATATTTTATTTTTAGATTGAATCTTTCAAATTTAATATTTTTAAGTTTGATCTTTAAGTAGTCATCATTATGCAAATAATTATACCTTAAATTATTTAATGTTAAACTATTAATTTTTAAATTTTCTCCCATATTTAGAATTAAAATAGAATCTTTCGAAT
>CAZCBD010000175.1:0-5593 GCA_964496755.1 uncultured Melioribacteraceae bacterium | reverse complement strand
TAAGTTTTTCAACTTCTCTATCTTGATATTCTTTTATTTTTTTGTCGCGTTTTATTCCGTTTACAATTTTTGTTTGGTCAACAATTACTTCAATTGCTCCTTTTACATTTCCCTCATTATCAAAAATAGGCTGAGCAGAACAAGCTATTTCTAAATCACGATTTCCCGGATGAGCATCTGTTTCGGAATTGGCTCCGGTTCTACTTTGCATTGCACGCTTGCAAGTACATTTTTCGGTTTCACATTCTGAGGTTTTAAAGTGATCATAACATTTGGTATTTAATAATTCTTTGGATTTTTTGTTCCCTAAACTTGCTCCGTACTCATTCATAAATACTATATTATAATTTTCATCTACAAACATAACCGGAGTTTGGATACTGTCGAAAAACTTCACGATTGAGTCAAGGCTTTTATTAGTTCCCGCAATAATTTCTTTATACGCGCCATTATGTTTGGTAGCATCGGCACGTTCGTTTAATCTGCCAAGACCTATAAATTCGGAAAGTTTTAAAGAATCATTAATTAAGTTTTCCAATGATTTTTTTACATAAATTATAGATTTATTTAATTCATCCTTTTGCGATCTTTCCGAAATAGAAAAATTCAGATCTCCTTTTGCAAGCTGCTTCATTACGGCAGTTTGCTTGTTTATACCTTCAATCATATATTTAAAAGAAGATTGCAATGCACCTATTTCATCTTCGGTTTTAATATCAATATTCACATCCGTATCACCAACAGCAACCAGTTCTGCAATATTCTTTACTTCAAGTATCGGTTTACTTATGCTTGTTCCTGCAAAATAGCCTGCAAAACCAACAATAAACAGCATAATAATTAGAACAATATATGTAATGTTAGCAACTGTATTTGTGGTTGATAAAGCGATATCCTTATCTACTCTTGCTATTATTCCCCAATTTACTCCTTTAATCTTAAGCGGAGAATAGCTGGCCATTGCATCCTTGCCCGAGCTTCCTTTATAAACCCCAAAGCCGGAACTTCCCGATAAGGCTTTGTCTATATATTCAAGATTATTTTTTGTTAAATCATATCCGATTTTAAACTGCCCGTTACCAAGTGAAACAAGTGTATTCCTAAATGATTTATAACCGTTTTTTTCGCCTACTAAATAGGTTTCTTCAGTATCTTCTAATCCTGCTCTATTTTGCATTATTTGGTTTAATTTATCAACTGAAATTTGAAGTGCTACAATACCTTTTGACTTTTTATAATTAATTATAGGAGTACCAATAAAGGAAGCATATTCCCCATTGCTGGGAGCATATTTTTCGAAATCTTCAATTGTTGTTGTGCCGGTTTGGGAAACTTCTTTTACGAGCCGGGCTATATGAGAAGATCTTAAAGTTCCGGAAAATAAATCTTCGCCCAAATCTGCTTCTTTGGCTACCGTATAAAGTATGCGTCCGGTTTCAGCATCAATTAAAAATAAATCATAGTATCCGGCTTTTTTTACAAAATTTTCAAAATATGGTGTTATTTTTTTCCATATTTTTTGATATGTTTTATTATTTACATCAAATTTTCCATTCATTCGGTTTTGGTATTTAATAAGTTCATCGAAAGCCAAAATAACATTTTTGCTTTCGGCAAGAATTTCAATTTGAGAAAATGTATTATTAAAATACCCTTCAATCTGTTGTTGTTTAATATCGCGCAAAGCTTTTAATTTGGCTTTGGCATCTTCAAATTGGCCGTCGCTTGCAGTTGAATATAAAATAAAAGATGCAACTGCTAACGGAATTATGCCTATGAGAATCATCATTCCAATAAGCTTATATTTTATTGACAGATTTTTTAACATTTTATTTCTCCGTTAAATTATTTTTATATAAAATTTTCACGTCAAGTTTAGAGGTTCATGATATTTCTTTAATTCAATATTTTCATTGTGGGAAATAATTTTCAGAACATCTAAAATTAATGCTACGGAACCATTGCCGAGAATTGTAGCTCCGGAAATACCCTTTACATTTTTATAAAATTTGCCTAATGATTTCAATACCGTTTGATGATGACCTAAAACACTGTCAACCACCAAACCGGTTTTCTTGCCATTCATACTGATAATTACAATTTGCTCTATTGAAGGTCTTTTGCCTTCAACACTAAAATATTCTCGCAAACGTATAAAAGGAATAATTTCATCTCTTAAATTCACCATGTTTCTATTATGTGAATTTTCTATGTCCTTTGCAGTGAGTTCAATACATTCATCAATAAGTGATAAGGGAATGATATATTTTTCTTCACTTATGTTTATCATTAGTCCGTCAATAATAGCCAATGTTAATGGAATTCTTATTTTAATAGCTGTCCCTTTTAATTTTTCACTTTGAATTTCAACAGTACCTCTTAAACCTTCAATTGCTTTTTTTACAACATCCATTCCCACACCACGCCCTGAAAGATTTGTAACAACATCGGAGGTAGAAAATCCGGGAGCAAAAATCAGATTAAAAATTTCCGCTTCAGATAGTTCAGCCGTAGGCAAAACAATTTTCTTTTCAATAGCTTTCTTTAATATTTTATCTTTGTCTAATCCTTTACCGTCATCGGTAATTGTTATCTCAACGTTACCTCCGCTTTGTGTTGCTGCTAATTTTATTGTTCCATTCGGTAATTTATTGTTTCTTATTCTTTCGTCAGGACGTTCAATTCCATGATCAATGCTATTTCTTAAAATGTGAATTAACGGATCATTTAGTTTTTCTAAAACATTTTTATCCAATTCGGTTTCTGCACCTTCGGTAATTAATGTAACTTCTTTGCCCAAGTCTTTCGATACATCTCTTATTAATCGATTAAACCTTGAAAAAGTTGTTCCAATTGGTAACATTCTAATATTTAAAGTACTATCACGCAGTTCCCATGACAAATACTCAATCTGCTCTGCAAGTAAGGATAATCGATTGTTTTTAAATTGCGGTACTATTTGGGATAATCCGGCTTGTGCAGTAACCAACTCACCAACTAAATTTATTAACTCATCTAATTTTTCGGAACTTACTCTTATACTCTGAGCTTCCTTTGGAATTCTAACCTGAGGTTTTATATTTCCCGTTCCGGCCGGTAAATTATATTCATATTTCAAAGTCTCAGTTTCTGATTCCTTGTTATCGAAAAAGAATTTTAACTTTTCTTTAGAAATTTCTTCATTTTTGCAAAAAAGGTTTTGCACGTATTCTATAAAAGCATCGGGCAAAATAGCGGTCTGAAAATCCAATTCCTCAAAATCCAATTCGGAAACATCTTCTACAAAAATAAAAACATCCTTAAGCTGTTCAATTTGCGAAGTGGTAAAAATTATAGCCTGCCATTTAAGATAACACAATTCCGGATTCAATTTATCAATTGCCGGAATATCTTCTATGGATACAAATAGAACTACTTTACCAAGTTCACGTAATTCATTCAATAGCAATTGGGGATCGGAACCATAATTAAATATTTCGGAATTGGGTTTAAAAGTAAGTTTAAATGTATTGTATTTATTTAAAATCTCTTCGTCTTGTACTTTATCAGTTTGCCCTTCGGTTTCAGGATAACTTTTTGATTTTAATAATTTTTCCTCTTCTTGATTACTTTTTTGTTTTTTTAGAATGTTTCTAAAAGTATTGAGAATTCTAGCGGATTCCGATTTCGATAACTTTTCTTTTCCCGTAAAAATCATCGAATCAATTTCGTCTAATGCCAGAAGGGTTAAATCGGCAATTTCTTTATTAAATTTCAATTCATTATTTCTAATTAAATCGAAAACCGATTCAATATCATGAATAAACATAGCAACATCATCAAAACCAAACATACTACCAGAACCTTTTAAAGTATGTAAAGCACGAAAAGCTTGTCCAATAAGCTCCATGTTGTTATGCTCATTTTCAAGAATTAGAAGTGTTTGCTCCAAATCACTTAATAATTCTCTTGCTTCCTCTTTAAAGGCTTCAGCATATTGATCCATTATCTTATTACCTTATTTACTACTGATATTAATTGTTCCGGATTAAAAGGTTTTACAATCCAACCCGTTGCACCTGCTTGTCGGCCTTCTTGTTTTTTCCCTGCTTGCGATTCGGTTGTAAGCATAATTATCGGAATAAATTTGAACTGAGGTTTTGTGCGTATTTTTTTTATTAATTCTATACCATCCATATTCGGCATATTTAAATCCGTAATAACCATATTTACATTACCCGTACTTAGCTTATTAAGTGCATCCAAACCATCGCAAGCTTCAACAACTTCAAAGCCTGCTTCTTTTAATGTAAAACTTATCATTTGTCGTACACTTGCAGAGTCGTCAACGGTTAATACTTTTTTTCCCATTTCAATCCTCATTTAAATTTGTGTCATAAAAATCGGCACCTACTTCAATCAGTAAATCTGCTATTACATTTGAGTTATAATCAATTTTATACTTTACTTTCTTTGCTTGAAAATGCTTTTCAAGTGAGAATAATATTTGCAAATAAGTAATATCTGCCGTCGTAACTTTTTCATTATTTATTTGTATTTCTTTTTTTAAATCAACAACAGGTAAAATTTTATTGTATATTTCTTTTGCAGTTAAAATTGTTGCCTCTCCTTCGGGCCTAATTTCAATAAACTCTTTGTTATTCTTTATATTAATATCTACTGACATTTTAAAAAAACTCCACATTACTTTCTTGATGTTCTTCGTCAAAAAGAATTGAATCTGTTTCGGAATCCAAACCAATATGCGTTTGTAATGTTTTATGAATATCTCTTTCAGCTAACATTGTATAGCGTTGAGCTAATTCATTTATTTCTTCGCTGTTTAATTCAGCATATTTATCGCCAATAATATTTCTTGCCTCCTCTACCAAATCATTCAAACTTAAAGTAATTGTATTAATTAGATTTTCTACTCGATTGTGTACCCTAGTATTTTTTGTTAAAATTTTGATACTTGTTTGCAAATAAGAAACATCAGCATTCAATTTATTGAGCATAGAATTGAGATTTGTATTTACCTCGGATACTTCCTTTACCAAATTGTGCATTTCATTAATGATAAGTTCAAGATCTAATTTTTCTTTTTTTTCTTTTTGCTGCTCCTCCCTTTTGGAATTCAATTCGTTTGCCAGTGAGTTAATCAGCAATAAGGGTTCGGAAGTATTTTTTGTTTGCGATAAAGCTTCGGCAGCAAGTTTTTGAATTGAATCGGCTATCACACCTAAGGCCGCTCCTTCTTTACCGGTATGAGCTGCTTTAATGCTTGCATTTAATGAAATCAGTTCAACTTCTTCGCCAATATCCTCAATCATATTTACATATTCTGCAAGTTCGCTAACGGTATCTGTTACTTCTTTAATTGAATTTGTAAGCCGATTGTTTATTTCATTATTCTTTTCCAATAAATTTGCAATGCTACTTAAATTTTCAAATGTTTCTTCAAAATAGTTTGATTCCTTATTTGTTCCACTCCCACATTCCGCTAGGGCAACCACCTCTTGCATTATGTCCGAAGTACAGTTTTCTATTTCGTTTAATCGTATTAAAATATCTTCCATTGACTAACTAGTCAACGATGTTTTGGTCACAATAT
>CAZCBD010000174.1:0-5637 GCA_964496755.1 uncultured Melioribacteraceae bacterium | reverse complement strand
CTTTTAAATAATAATCGAAAATTTGAAACATTTTAATCGAATAGTCGAGCTTATTCGGATATTTTTTAAGATGATGCGGTTCATTGTGATATTGCAAAAAGATCACATTTTTGCCTAATCTTCTCATTGCCATATACATTTCAATGCTTTGATACCACGGAACTGCACCATCAACATCTCCGTGTAACATAATTAAAGGTGTTTGTATTCTATCGGCATAAAACAAGGGAGAGTTTTCCAAATAAAGCATCGGTTTTTCCCATAAGGTTCCGCCAATTCTGCTTTGTGTTTTTTCATATTGATATTGTCTTGATTTACCCGTAGCCCATCTAACGCCACCATAGGCACTGGTCATATTGGTTACCGGAGCACCGGCAAGTGCACAAGCAAATATATTTGTTTGCGTAATTACAAATGTTGTTTGGTACCCACTCCAAGAATGCCCGTGTAATCCTATTGCTTTCGGATCGGCAATTCCCATATCAATTAATTTTTGCACTCCCGGCACCAAACATTTAACTGCCGAAATACCCGGTCTGCCAACTTCGAATCTAATATCCGGCATAAAAACAATATAATCATTTCCAACAAACATCGGGAAATTAGGCCTATGATTCAGAACCACATCAGGAAAATCAAACAATCTTTGAGAATAGAATCTATAATAGTAAACCAACACGGGATATTTTTTTCCCTTTTTAAAATCTTCCGGTTTAATAATAACCCCATCCAAAGGTATTCCGTCTGCACTTCTCCAATGCACTAATTCTGTTCTTCCCCATTTGAATTTTTTTATTTGCTCACCATAATTCGTAAGTTTAATTGCATCATTCAAATTTGATGATGCCACCCAAACATCAGGATACAAAGAAAATTTTTGAACAGTATACAAATATTTATCAACTTTTTTTGCTTTGGCAATAATTGTATACTTAGCAGCTTTTTCCAAAACTCTTTGAACTTTAGCTTTACCTATTTCAAATTTATAGATTGCTGTTTGCTTAGATTTTTCATTGTAAGCAGAAAGCAAATATTTTTTATTGGTTTTTAAATAATTTTTTTTGAATCCTAATTTTATTATTCTAAAAGAATAACCTTTTTTTCTCCCGTAACCTCCGGTTACATTTTCGGCTTTCAAGTTACTTGTATTAAATTTCCAAATATCATATTTGTCGTATATTAAAATATCCTCGTCATTTTCTGTCCAACCGGCAATACCATATCCCGGTGGTGCTGAAGGATAATCATGATCTTCATTTTCAAATTTAACCGAAATTCTTTTTGTAAGATTTTTTGTTTTAGAATTTTTTATGTCATATAAATACCATTCCCTATCATTATAATAAGCAATATATTTTCCGTTTGGAGATAACCGTGGATAAGAGTTTAAATGTTCAAATATTTTTTTTCTTTTACCATTGTTCAGGTTTACAACATATAAGTCGTAATATCTTCCATCCCAAGTAATTTCCTTTAAATATTTTACATCTGATATACCAACTGCATATTTCATATTCTTATTGGTTATTACATCCGGCATATTCAAATCTGCCAATTGTATAAATTTATTTTCATTTAAATAAAAAATGGATTTATAAGTTTTATTTTGTAATCTGGAATAAAGTTTTTTCTCATTCGGTTTAATGTAGGGGTCGTTCCAGTGCCAAACATCCAATTCTCTTTTAGCTACTATAGCGTCAAGATCAAATAAATCTTTCGATATATTTTTTTTCTTTTCGGATTTTTTAGGATTTATTCCAAAATATAAACCTGTAAGATTATCATTCCACTCCAGCTTATTAATAAATGGGATTCTCCAATTTTCGGTAATTTCTGTCGATGTTATTCTTTTTATAATTTTAATTCCGTTCCAAATTAAAATTTCAGCATCCGTATTTTTTTTCTTTTTAACAAACTTTGATTTTAAGAATGCAGTTATATCATTCTTATTTACCTTAATACTACTATACTTTGCATTTTTCGTCGAATCGATTAACACTAAGGATTCATTCTCGTTATCCAATCTTTTAACAAACAACCCGTTAGTTTTTCCCGTAGAATCTGAAAAAGCAATAAAAACTTTTGTAGCTGCCGAATCAATTCTGAAAAAATTCACAAAATCATAACTTTCCGTTTTATCTGCAGTTAATTTTATTAACTCTAATTTAGAACCGTTTGGAGATGCCGATTTCTTTTTTGATTTTTTCGGATTGTAATGTATCACAATCCAATTAGCATCATTTGAAAATTCAAAGGACTTAACATTTTTATAAACAGCTTTTTCACCTGTTCTAGTATTGAGCAAAACAAGATTATTAAATAATTTGGATTTAATTTTTGAAGTCTCTCTTTTTTTAAATTCGGGTACTTGCTTAATTGCCGCCCAATCCTCATCAGTTGAAAAAACTGCTGATTGACCACGAGGAATAGTAAATTCTTTTTTACCATTAGATGAAATTATTTTTAATTCGCCATCACCACGATCAGGATTAGCGGTTACAGCCACCCAATTCCCAAATTCTGAAATTGTGGTTCTTTCAATTTGTTTAAATTTCATCACATCCGTAAAAGTTATCGGTTTTTTGACCTGTGCAAATACAGATGCAATTAAAAAAAATACAATAACAATAAATTTTCGATTTTTCATTATCCCCCCCGAAAGGTTAATATAATGTTAGTTAAAATAATTTTTATTGATTTAAAATCTATTACCGAGCTAAAAGAGGGGCGCTCAGGTATAAAACGCAAAACAAAATCATATTTCACAAAGTAAAATAAATATACTAAATCAACAATTATTTAGGTTCATGGCTTTTCAGCTAAAATCCCAAAATGATAAGGTGGTAAAGTTATATTATATTTAAGAATTTTAAAACCCACTTTTTCGATTTTATTTTTCAATTCCTCCGGTTTTGGGCGAATTTTCATGCTTGGTCCTCTTGGAGTTTTCTCGTCAAATATCCAATGAATTACTCCAAGTTTGCCACCGTTCTCTAAAAGTTTGAATGCTTTTTTTAATAGTATTTCAGATTCCTCGGCATGTAAAATATTAAATAACATCACATAGTTAACTAAATCATTTTCTATTTTTATTTCATTTTGTATAAAATCCAAATTTATGGGCACTAAATTGGGAAAATTTTGTTGGGCAATCCCGCTAAGTTTTTCAATTAATTCGGTTTCAATATCCAAAGCATACACATTGCCATTAATCAATTCCGAAGCGGGAATTGCAAAAGTTCCGTATCCACAGCCAAAATCGACCAATGATTTCACGGAATTGTTTATCTCCATTTTATTCAAAATCATTTCAATATTAAACAAATTATTCCACATTTTTTGTTCGGGCATTCCGCTTTCTCTGGATTTCATTTGACCTCAAATTAAAAAAACCGCCATTGTCGGCGGTAAAATGAAAAAAAAATTTTTAATTAATAAATTTTATTCATACCAAGAAACAATTTCATATGCACCGGTTCCTGGAAACGAAGGCGGTGAAATTAATTTAAATCTCTCATCATATCGGTATCTTTTATTAAAACCACTCATCGATTGTTGATAATAAGAACTATAGGTACCAACCGCTCTTCTGACATTTTGAATAAGCCCACCATATAATCTAATATCTCCACTAACCGGTCTAGTTGCATAATCTTCGCTACCGAAACCTCCTGTTTCACAATATATAGAGGCTTGAATATCAATTCCACCGGAATTATTCGCCGCATTATTTGTAATATAAACATCACGTTTTGCCACAATACCAAGCAAATCTTTCGAAAGAGGATTTGTTCGAGGATCCGATTTCAATTTAATATCATCATCAATATAAATTATTCCCTTGCTACCATGGGTACCGGAGGCAGCAACCGTATATTTCCCTTTAACCGTACCCTTTATATGCAATTCTGCATTCTCGGCAAAAATAACGCCATTGGGCGCTAAAGTACTGCCGTAAACCGTTGTGTACTGATCACCGGCACTGAATTTATATCTAATACTATCTTCAGCAAACTCTAAAAAAACTTGATTGTGACCACTAAATTTAACCCCTGAAGCAGCAGCAGCTTGAACTTTTGTTACACCATCGGAAGGAAGAGGTAAATTAACTCCCGAAGCAAAACCACCATTTAAGTTCGGTTTATCGCCTCTTTTACTGTCATGATATAAAATTCTTCGTCTAATGGTTACCTTTCCCATAAAAGTCGGGTGATTATCACATCTTAAATAACCGTTAGTATGAAAAGGTCCCCATACAGTGTCGCTTTGCGTCCACCAAATATTGCTAGGTTCATTCGTAGAAAAATAAGCAAACTTTGAAAAACTTGAAGATTGAAATTTTACAACAATAGTACTATTAACATTATGATAATCAGCAACAGCCGTTAAAACAATTGTGGGCTTTGCATAGGTGGTATCAATCACCGAACATGGCCCCATTTTGTCGCCATGAGCCATATGCGGACCAACGGCAGAAGGAGCAACACTAATTGTATGTTCATGTAATGTATCTCCATTCGGTCTGTGACAAATCAAAACTTTGCCGGTAGTTCCTGACAAAGGATTATCAACATAAACACTAAAGGTCCCACCTTGATATGATATATTACTATAACCGGCATCCCAATATTCATCCATAAAAATTTGATTTGCCGCCATATTTGCAGCACTAACGGCAATATTATGTGCCATTGATTCCTCAAAATATGATGACAAAGTTTCGAAGGCACGCATTGAATAGCTACCATAATTATGCTCGAAAACGAGAAATATCATACTAAAACCAAGTACTAGTAATATTGATGCTTTTCCTCCCATGATATTCTCCTTTACCTATTTCTTAAATTTTTTGCAGCTAATCTGATTTGTTTCCAAAATACAGCCGGATATTCACTCTGAATAACCGAATCTGTTTGTGAAACCCAAAATCCCCAAGGCGTTTCCACTCTAATATTAATTTCAATTGAAGCAATTGCGCCTGTATTTGCCACAGGCGTAACAATTGTATCGCCCAAGGCATCAAAATACCTTAATTCAAATTTTGTAACACCAAGATTTACACCTCTAGGCATCACCGAATTCACACTCCTGTATAAGTAATGATCATTCGGATTTTTGCTGGAAGTAATCGGATTATTTATATCATATATGTAAAATACTTGATCTACCGTTCCTTTATTTTTTATATCCGTATAAAAACCGATTTTATGTTTGTCTGCATAAATTATTGCTTTTGTCGGGTCCGGGATTTTTGTCCAATCTCTGGAATATCCGATTTTTCTAAAATCATTTTCAAGAACTTCAACAATTGAAACCAGATTCTGTTGAACAACCAAGTCCGAGGCATATTGATCAACATTCGAAGCAGAAGCACTATGTAGTCTCAACAAAATCATCAACAGTAAACTTCCTATCAAAGTTGAACCCAAAATATCTATTAATGTACTAAATCCCATGCTTCCTCCTATCTAAAATACCAATAACTTAAAACAGTAGACATTTTAACGGTATCCAAAATCGTATTGGTAGAATCATTATTCGAAGGAACATAAATCTTAACGTCAAGGCGTTTATTAAAAGTTTTGATATTAGAAATTATTTTTGGATCGGTATAACTTACATAATAAACTTTGCACT
>CAZCBD010000173.1:0-5645 GCA_964496755.1 uncultured Melioribacteraceae bacterium | reverse complement strand
ATTGGGAGGAAGTTAAAAGTAAATTAAATAATAAATTTAAAGACGCAATTAATTTTCAATCGGGTATTTCAGTTGTTTCGTTAATTGGAGAAGGAATTCACAAAGAGTTGTCTATAATTTTAAACTCGGTTAAGTTGCTTTCTGAAAATAATGTTCAAATTCTTGGGCTTTCGAATACATCATTTCGTATTTCAATCATTATAAACAAAGAGGATTTGAATTTATCCGTCAATCTGTTGCATAAAAAATGGATTGAAAATATTGGTTAACGTAAATCAAAACAAAATAAAAAAAATTAATAAACTACTAATCGATAGATTTGGGATACCACCACGAAGCAAAAAAAAGCCCGATCCCGTAGATATGTTGATTGCTACAATTCTTTCACAAAACACAAATGATAATAATTCATACAGGGCATTGCAAAATCTTCGGGAAGCTTTTCCTGAAAATTTTGATTTAATGAATGCTGAAATACACAAAATAAAAGAATTAATTAGACCTGCCGGATTGACAATCCAAAAAGCAAATGCAATAAAAAATTTTTTAATTGACTTATATGCCGAAAGAAAATCGATTTCCTTAAAACACATCGAAAAATTTGAAAACTTGGAGGCTATAAAATATTTAAATCAATTTAAAGGAGTAGGTGTTAAAACAGCAAGTTGTGTTTTATTGTTTTCGTTGAATAAAAATATTTGTCCGGTAGATACTCATGTATACCGTACTACAAATAGAATCGGATTGGTTAACGAAAAAACACCCGATAAAACTTTTTTTAAATTGAATAACAATTTTCCCGAAAATATTGCACATAGTTTTCATACAAATTTAATCAGGTTGGGTAGAGAAATTTGCACACCCTCAAATCCGGCTTGCGGAATATGTCCTATTAAAAAATTATGTAAGTTTGAGAATAAGGAATTAAAAAATAAAGAAGCAGGGAGGAAAAGAAATTTTATGCTTCTTGACAATGTAAACTAAATGGAGAAAATATGACTAAAGCAAAAGTAGGCGACAAAGTAAAAGTACATTATACAGGATCATTAGATAACGGGGATGTATTCGATAGTTCATTGCAAAGAGAACCATTGGAATTTGAAATAGGTTCCGGGGCTGTTATCAAAGGTTTTGATGATGGTGTAAACGGAATGGAAGTATCGGAAAAGAAAACTATTAAAATTCCTTCTACCGAGGCATACGGAGAAAGAAGAGAAGATCTGGTTTTGGAATTAGATAGAAATCTGTTTCCGCCGGAATTTCAATTGGAAGTAGGAATGATGTTGCAGTTACCGTTGCAAAATGGTGCGCAAATTCCTGCCGAAGTAAAAAAAATTACCGAAGAACATGTAACTTTAGATGCTAATCATAAATTGGCTGGAAAAGATTTAACATTTGAACTTGAATTGGTTGAAATAGTTTAAGGTTAAATATTTAAAATAAAAAAGGGAGGGTGAGAGGCCCTCCCTTGGTGCATTAATGAGATTGTCATTCGGAAATTCCGAAATCTTTACCATATTTCTCAATAACAAAATCTATGTCTTTATCTCCTCTACCGGAAAGATTAACTAAAATTGATTTTTCCGAATTTAGTTCGGCTGCTAATTTAATTGCATGTGCAACTGCATGTGCACTTTCAAGAGCAGGAATAATTCCTTCAATTTTTGATAATTCAAAAAAGGCTGATACGGCTTCCTTGTCGCCGGCCGTTACATATTGAACTCGTTCAATATCTTTTAAATAACTATGTTGTGGTCCAATGCCTGGATAATCCAAACCACTGGCAACAGAATAAACAGGTAGAGGATCGCCATTTTCATTTTGCAATAAGTAGCATTTAAAACCATGGATAATACCTGGTTTGCCCAAGGTCAAAGTTGCAGCGTGTTTCCCATCTTCTAATGCAATACCCGAAGGTTCTACGCCATATATATTAATATCCGGAATTTCAAGAAAAGCTGTAAATAGGCCAATAGCATTTGAACCGCCGCCAACGCAGGCAACTAAATTATCCGGATGTGGATTTCCCGTTAATTCTTCAAATTGAACAATTGCTTCTTCGCCCACAATTTTCTGAAAATCACGTACCATCATTGGAAATGGATGTGGTCCCACAACAGAACCAATTGCATAAAATTGATTAACCGGATCGGACAAATAGCCGTTAAAAGCTTCGTCAACAGCTTCTTTAAGAGTACGCAAACCACTTTTTACCGGAATTACATTTGCACCCAAAGCTTTCATTCTTAAAACGTTTGGGTGTTCCTTTTCCATATCTACTTCACCCATATAAATATCACATTCAAGTTTTGTTAAAGCTGCAGCTGTGGCCAAGGCCACTCCATGTTGGCCGGCACCGGTTTCGGCAATAATTTTTTTCTTCCCCATTTTTTTTGCCAGAAGTGCTTCGCCAAGTGTATGATTAATTTTATGGGCACCGGTGTGATTTAAATCTTCCCTTTTAAAATAAATTTTTGCGCCGCCGATTTTTTCGGTTAAGTTTTTTGCAAAATAAATCGGGCTTGGTCGTCCAACGTAATGTTTAAGATAATATCTTAATTCACCTTGAAAATTTTTATCTTCTCTAAGTTCTAAATAAGATTTTGTGATATCATCAATTATCGTTTGTAATTCCGGAGGCAAAAAACTTCCGCCATATTGACCAAAATAACCCTTTATATTGGGCATTACCGAAACATCGACTGCTTGTTGCATCTATTAAACTCCATTATTTTGAGTATTTCTCAATCATTTTGGAAGCAACCGATTTTGGATTCTGAATAAGTTTTGAACCGCGGGTGATTTTGCATAAACTAATATGCCTATTGGCAGCAATACTTCTTTGTGAAACACCTGCTTTAAGATCTTTCATCAGACCCCATCTCGAAGCAAAATCTTTTCGCTCTGCTTCCGTAAAAATTTCTTCAAAAAATTTTGACATAATTTTCTTGTCATTGATGTTGGTAAAAACATCAATCAATTCTTTTAACTCTCTCATTTCTCGCACCAAATGTTACTATTTATAGTAACAAAGATTGTAAAAAAAAATAAAACTTACAAATTGTATCTTTCATTTTTTTTTATTATGTGACATCGAATATTTGATATCATAGATTTGGATTTCTACAAAAATAAATTTTCTTCATTTGTCAATTATTACGATTATTTATATTTTTATTCGGAAAAATTTTTTCTAAAAAATGCATCCCCCCTGCGTTTTTAATTTACATTACATGAATAAACAGGAGAAAGAATGGAAAGAGTAAAAAACAGTTTAGTAATATTATTTTTAATACTTACTTCACTTATTTTGGCGCAAAACAAAGGATGCGTAAAACCGAATTATGATTTAGCCGCGCGGTTTGCTCCGGAGAATCTTAGGAAAATGGTTTTTAGTACAAGAGTTAGCCCGCATTGGTTAAAGGGGAGTAAAAAATTTTGGTACACTTATACAACAAGCGAGGGTAAAACTTATTATATAGTAAATCCCGAAAACCGAACAAAAAAAGTTTTGTTTGATAATGCCAAAATGGCTGCAGAGCTTACAAGAATCGTAAAAGATCCTTTTGATGCAAAACATTTACCCATCAAAAAAATTAAATTTGTTTCAAATACTAAATTTCAGTTCGAGGTAACCAGTACTGCAGATGAAGAAGTAAAAGAAGAAAAAAGCGATTCAACTCTAACAAAGCAAGAAGATAAAAAGACGGAAAAAAAGAAAAAAAATCAAAAAGCGAAAACAAAGAAAAAGGTTTTTTATTTTGAATACAATATTGTTAAGGGTAAACTGAAAGAATTAAAAGATTTCAAAAAACCGAAAGATAATCCGAGATGGGCAAACATTTCTCCTGATGGCAAAACCATTCTTTTTGCAAAAGATTATAATCTTTTTTGGATGGATGAAGATAATTATAAAAAAGCTTTGGAAGATGAAAAGGACACTACAATAGTTGAACATCAAATTACTACTGATGGTGTTAAGGATTATGGATTCGGACAGGGTTATAGTTATACTAATGTGGATGAAAAAAAGAATAAAGGTAAAAGAAAATTTGTTTATGCAATGTGGTCAAAAGACTCAAAGAAATTTGCCGTTGAAAGAGAGGATAGCAGAAAGGTGAAATCGCTTTGGGTAATAAATTCAGTAGCAAAGCCAAGGCCTACATTGGAAAGTTATAAATATTTAATGCCGGGTGAAAAAAATGCACCACAATATGAAATATTAGTTTTCGATAATGCAACAAAAAAATCTATTAAAGTTAAAGCTTCAAAATTTCAAGATGAAACTTATTCTATTTTTACTGCTCCACGATTACAGGAAAACAGAGACGATGATTATACACCAATCACTTGGCTTTCTAAGACAAGCGATAAATTATATTTTAGTAGAACAAGTCGCGATTTAAAACGGGTTGATGTTTGTGTGGCTGATACTAAAACCGGTGAGGTAAAAGTTTTAATAGAAGAAAGATCAAATACGTATATCGAAACAAGAAAACCGGCTTTGATTAATAATGGCAAAGAAATTATTGAATGGTCCGAACGCGATGGGTGGGCGCATTTCTATTTATATGATGGAAAAGGCAATTTGAAAAATCAAATTACAAAAGGCCCGTGGCATTGCGAAAGAATTATAAAAGTGGATGAAGAAAACAGAGTGTTATATTTTACGGCTAATGGTAGAGAAAAAGACGAAGATCCGTATTATTACCATTTATACAGAATAAATTTTGACGGAAGCGGATTAAAGCTATTGAATAAAGGTAATTATGATCATTCCGTTCAAATGGATGACAACAACAAATACTTTGTGGATAATTATTCAAGAGTTAATACGGTTCCGAAATCTGTTTTAAAGGATAATCGAGGAAGGAAAATTTTAGATTTGGAAGAAGCGGATTTATCGCAGTTGTTTGCTGCCGGATATAAATTCCCGGAACCATTTAAGGTAAAAGCCAATGATGGTATAACCGATATTTATGGTGTTATGTATAAGCCATTCGATTTTGATTCAACAAAAAGTTATCCTTTGCTTGAGTATGTGTATCCCGGACCACAGACCGAAGCGGTTGCAAAATCATTTTCCGCGAGAATGAACCGCACTGATAGAATGGCACAAGTAGGATTTATTGTTATTACATTAGGCAACAGGGGCGGGCATCCTGCTCGTTCTAAATGGTACCATAATTATGGCTATGGTAATTTAAGAGATTATGGATTGGCTGATAAAAAATATGTGGCCGAACAACTTGGCGCCAAGTATAGTTTCATTGATTTAAATAGGGTCGGAATTTTCGGACACTCGGGTGGCGGATTTATGTCCACTGCTGCTATGCTTGTTTATCCCGACTTTTTTAAAGTGGCCGTTTCTTCTTCCGGCAACCATGATAATAATGTTTACAATAGATGGTGGAGCGAAAAACATCACGGTGTTAAGGAAGTAAAAGAAAAAGATGGTGAGGTTAAGTTTTTATATCATATCGAAACAAATCCTGAGATTGCTAAAAACTTAAAAGGCCATTTGATGATTACTACCGGTGATATTGACAATAATGTGCATCCGGCCAACACAATCAGATTGGCTAATGCCTTAATTAAAGCTAACAAAAGATTTGACTTTTTCTTGTTTCCCGGTCAGCGACACG
>CAZCBD010000172.1:0-5689 GCA_964496755.1 uncultured Melioribacteraceae bacterium | reverse complement strand
TTTTATAAACCTTTCATTATTTACGGAGAAATAAACATTTATTCGCTTTTAGGATTCAGTTTTTATAATGCCAAAAAATTTGGACCTAGTGATATTTATTCCAATAAACAAATAATTAAATTATTTGATATAGGATTCGGATTACAAACAGATAGTGGTTTTTATATCGAGATTTTATCAAAAATAGTTTTAGGTAATGAAGATAGAAAAAGCATTTTTCATATGGAGGATTTAACGCTGGATAAACGTATAAAATCAATAATAAATTTAAATTTTGGTATTCAATTTAATTTATAAAATTCAAGCCTCGAATTTTTGGGGCTTAAATTTTTTCAGGTTTCCACAAATGTTTTTTCAGGTTTCCACAAATGTTTTTTCAGGTTTCCACAAATGTTTTTTCAGATTCACACAATCATCATCTTTAAAGGTTACTCCTTCGGATTCAAGCAAATCCCTCATTAAATCCGGATCTCCAAAATGCATTTTTCCGGTTAATGCTCCGTAACGATTTACAACACGATGGCAAGGCAATTTACCTGCGGCTCCGTTTACAACCCAACCAACCATTCTAGCCGAGGAACGGGAACCACAAGCTTCGGCAATATCACCATAAGTTGCCACTTTTCCGTATGGAATTTGTGCAACAATTTTATATACCCTTTCAAAAAAGGTATTTTTTTCTTTTTGATTTTTTTTACGCATTTGAAAATTTTAATAAAAAGGATTTAATAAAGTTAGAAATCTCGCCATCCATTACTCCTTGAGTATCGGAAGTTTCAACATTCGTACGATGATCTTTAACCATATTGTAAGGGTGAAAAACATATGAACGTATTTGGCTTCCCCATTCAATTTTCATTTTACCTTTTTCAACTTCGTCTAATTCGGCCATTTGCTTTTCCAATTCAAGTTGATACAACTTTGATTTTAATAATTTCATTGCATTCACTTTATTTTGGAGTTGTGAGCGTTCATTTTGACAAGCGGCAACAGTATTTGTGGGAATGTGAGTAATCCGAACTGCGGTTTCCACTTTATTTACATTTTGCCCGCCTTTACCTCCGGAACGGTAAGTATCAATTCTTAAATCGGCAGGGTTAACTTCAATTTCAATAGAATCATCAACTTCCGGAATCACGAAAACAGAAGCAAATGAAGTATGTCTTCTTTTGTTTGAATCAAAAGGTGAAATACGCACTAATCTGTGAACCCCATTTTCAGCCTTTAAATAACCATAAGCATAGTTACCTTTCACCTCGATGGTTGCACTTTTTATTCCGGCACCATCACCATCCAATACATCCAAAACGGTCATTTTAAAATTATTTTTTTCTCCCCATCTTAAATACATTCTCATAAGCATTTCAGCCCAATCTTGTGCTTCGGTTCCTCCGGCTCCTGAATGAATTGTCAAAATACAATCGCGCATATCATCTTTGCCACTAAGCATGCTTTTCATTTCAACATCTTCAAGAGTTGCAATAAATTTAGCGATTTCATTTTCAATTTCCGATGTTAAGTTTTCATCTTCTTCCAACTCGGCCAATTCAATAAACTCAACTGTTCCGTTATATAAATCGTTTAATTTATCCCACGCATTAGTCCATTCTTCCAACGATTTTATTTTCTGTAAAACTAATTGGGCTTTGCTTTGTTCATCCCAAAAGTTGGGGTTTTCCGTTTCTTTTTTTAATTCTTCAATCTTTGCCTTTTTTTCTTCTATTTTAAGATTTTCAAAAAGATTTTCAACTTTATTTTTATATGTTTTAATTTCTTTTAAATAATTCTCGAACATTCTTATTTCTCACTTACAATTTTAAGGTAATCGGTTACAATTTGTTTTGCAATTTCGGGTAATTCATTTTTATCATTTATGTTAAACCATTTAATCGATTTATCTGCACGGAACCATGTTAACTGTCTTTTCGCAAATCTGCGTGTATTTCTTTTAATTAATTCAATTGCTCTTTCCAAAGAAATTTCATTTTCCAAATATTTAATTATTTCCTTATATCCAACAGTGTTTAATGAATTTAATTCTTTAGAGTAGCCCATATTTAATATTGCTTTAACCTCCTCTACCAAACCTTGTTTTATCATTTTATCCACGCGCATTTCAATATTTTGATATAACACATCTCTATCCCAATTCAATCCAACTTGCAAAAATTTAACATCTGTCTGGCGCTTATATGTCTCTTGTAATCTTCTAAATGATTTTCCTGTTAACTGAAAAACTTCCAAGGCTCTAATTACCCGCTTCCAATTTGAGGGCAACATTTTTTCGGCTGTATAAGGATCAGCTTCTTTCAGCATATCATAAATAAATTCATTTCCCTTTTCTTCCTTGATTCTTTTTAATTCCGCTCTAAGTTTTTCATCTGTGTCAACCTCACTGAAAATCCCTTCAATCAAGGATTTGATATAAAGTCCGGATCCCCCAACAACTATTGGAATTTTGCTTTCTTTAAATAATTCTTCGATTTTTTTTAAAGCATCATTTTCAAACTTGCTAATATTATAATCAACATCCGGGTTCAAAAAATCAACAAAATTATGTTTTAAAATTTTTAATTCTTCATTCGTAGGTTTAGCGGTTCCAATTGAAAGTATTTTGTAAAATTGTCTGCTATCGGCAGAAATAATTTCAGCCTCAAGATTTATTTCCTTTAACCACCTATAAACAAAATAAGATAGTTCGGTTTTTCCCGATGCAGTAGGGCCAATTAAAACAAGTACTAATTTTTCCACCCGTTTTTCCCGATTAATGGAACAAAAGTAAAGTTTGGAATTTCTTCAACTTCCAATTCATTTTCAGAAACTTTTGAAATAATTACAAGCGACTGCTTATTTTTATCACCAACAGGCACAACCATTTTGCCACCAACAGCAATTTGTTTGGTTAAATTTATTGGAACCTTAGGTGCACCGGCTGTAACAATTATTCCATCAAAAGGAGCAAATTCGTCCCACCCTAAAGTACCATCGCCCATTTTAAGTACAGCTCTTAATTGCAAATCGTCAAATAATTTTCTGGTAGCAAAAAAAATATTTTCTTGCCTTTCAATTGAAAATACTTTCATTCCCATAGCTAACAAAACAGCAGCTTGGTAACCCGAGCCCGTTCCAATTTCCAGCACTTTACTTCCGGGTTTTAAGGCTAATGCTTCTGTCATTATTGCTACTGTTGTAGGTTGCGAAATAGTTTGTTCATTCCCTATTGGAAGAGCAACATCTTCGTATGCATTTAATTTCATTATTTCCGGTACAAAAAGATGCCTTTCTACATTTAACATTGCTTCAAGTACCCTTTTATCTTTAATCCTGCAAGCAAGCTTTTTTATAAGTTCTTCCCTTTTGTCTTCGTACATTTTAACCTTAATAATTTTAATAGTAAAAATACAATTTATTTTTTAAATTTTTGTTGATTGATTTTATCATACTTATCACAATTCAAATTCCAAATCTTACTGCAAACACCCGAATAACAAAATAAAATAATTATTTTTTCTTTTTTAACTTGAACTATATTTCCAAAACTAATATATTTAAGTCTGTGATTTTTGATAATTTGTTGTTTCTGCGAGAGTAGCTCAGTTGGTAGAGCGCAACCTTGCCAAGGTTGATGTCGCGGGTTCGAGTCCCGTCTCTCGCTCTAAAAATCCACTGTTTGTGGATTTTTTTTTCTTTTTTTGTTGTTTGCATTTTTATGTTTTGGCGGCGTGGCCAAGTGGTCTAAGGCGAAGGTCTGCAAAACCTTTATTCATCGGTTCGAATCCGATCGCCGCCTCCATTTCTTTATTCACTCTTTCAATTTTTATTATAATTCCCCACTTTAATTTTCATTTGTTTTTTTTATTTGATTACTAACTAAAGATGTAATTTTGTCTCGATATTTCCTTCAATAATCTCAATATTTCTTTTTTTTGTTGTTTGCATTTTTGCAACCCGACCAAGCAATTTATGGCAAAAGTCTGCAACCCCGCCACTCGGCGGGGCGTTCCGATCGCCGCCTTTAAATTCTAATTTCAATATTTTTATGCTGAGGTTTTATTCTTTACAAACTTCGTTACCTTTGTTTTTTTTCGTAAAAACAATTTTTATTATTCATTTTATTCATAAATTCTATCAAATAGCACAATAAAAAAGCCTCTATCATTATAATTTAGAGGCTTATAGATTTCATATATTAAAAGCGTATATTTTTACTTTTTCTTCATCTCGTAAAACTCTCAAACCATTTTCAGCTAAAGCTAATAATTCATCCTCACCGGGATATACATATACTGGTGCCAAATATTTGACTTTTTTTTCAACTTTTTCCACAAAGTATTGATTGTAAGCTATCCCACCGGTAAGAAGAATAAAATCTACTTCTCCATCTAAGACTGCCCCCATAGCACCTATTTCTTTAGCAACTTGATAAGCCATTCCCGAATGATACAAATCTGCTTCTTTATTTCCTTCCAAAGCAAGTCGTTCAACTTCCGAAGCATCATTAGTACCAAGATAAGCTGCAAAACCACCTTTCCCAACTATCAACTGTTTTACCTGTTCGATCGTATATTTACCGGAAAAACACATTTTCACCAAATCAAAAACCGGTAATGTGCCTGATCTTTCAGGTGAATATGGCCCATCACCATTTAAAGCTTGGTTAACATCAATAACTCGCCCCTTTTTATGAGCGCCTACACTTATTCCACCACCTAAATGAGCAACAATTAAATTTAATTCAGAATATTTTTTGCTAAATTTTTCAGCATGTTTTTTAGCAGTTGCTTTCTGATTTAATGCATGAAAAATTGAGGTTCTTTGAAATTCAGGATGCCCGGATAATTTTGCAATCGGTTCCATTTCATCAACAACAACCGGATCAGCAATATATGCTTTAATTTCTTTTATATCGTCAGCAACTTCTTTAGCAATTATTCCACCCAAATTACTGGCATGCTCTCCGTATTTACAACTCCTCAAATCTTCAATCATTTTACTATTTACTTCGTAAACCCCAGATTGAATAGGTTTTAATAACCCACCACGAGCAACTACTGCAGATATATTTTTCAATTCAACATTTTCATCTTTCAAAACTTTCAATATTAAATTCTTTCTAAATTGATATTGTGAAATAATTGAATCATATTTTTCTAAATCTTCAACACTATGTTTAAGATTTTTACTAAAAATTAATTTCTTATCTTCGAAAAGCCCAATTTTAGTTGAAGTAGAGCCCGGATTAATAGTCAAAATTATAAAACTTTGCATTTAGCGTCCTCGTCCAAAAATCATTCTTTATTTTTGTTTATTAGTAAAGCTTAATTAAAACAAACAAAAATACTTAATTGGTAAAATAAATAAAAGGATGCATAAAAAAATTATTAATTTAATTAAGACTAGTAAGATAAACTTTAAACATACATTATTTCATCTTCATCTTTAGCAAGATAAAAAGTTTTATTTAACATTTGTTCGGTAACAATAAATTTTCTTCTGTTTATAATTAAAACCGCCCCGGGATATAATCGTCTGTTTACTTTTATTTTTGCATTCGAAGGTTTTGAAATTTCTCTTTCAAGCTTTTTTTTCTTTTTTTCCAAATCTCTAATATTTTTTTGAAGTGCTATTTCTTGATTCAAAAGATTTTTAAAATTTAAAGGATTTTTTTTGTCAAAAAATCTAAATATGG
>CAZCBD010000171.1:0-5693 GCA_964496755.1 uncultured Melioribacteraceae bacterium | reverse complement strand
TATATAATTGCACCGGATTTCCCGCCAGGTGGAATTATTTTTGGTTACGAAGGTGTTAAAAACGCCTATGAAACCGGACGCGGAAAAATTATTGTAAGAGCAAAAGCAAATATCGAAACTTTAAAAAACGATAGAGAAAATATTATTATTACCGAACTTCCCTATCAGGTAAACAAAGCAAATTTAATTGAAAAAATTGTAGAACTGATTCGCGCAGGCAAAATAAACGATATTTCCAATATACGCGACGAATCCGATCGCGATGGTATGCGAATAGTAATAGAGCTTAAAAGAGATGCACAACCCGAAGTAGTTTTAAATCAACTTTACAAACACACCAGAATGCAAGAAACCTTTGGTGTTATTATGCTTGCTCTTGTAAACGGTACGCCTAAAGTTTTAACATTAAAAGAAGTATTACAACATTTTGTTAAACACAGAATGGAAGTTTTAATTAGAAAAACAAAATTTGAACTTTCTGCTGCCGAAAGACGTGCACATATTTTAGAAGGCTATATAATTGCTCTTGACAATATCGACGAAGTAATTGCTACAATTAAAAAATCAAAAGATGTTGAAACGGCAAAAACCAATTTGATGAATAAATTCAAGCTTTCCGCTATTCAAGCAAAAGCAATTTTAGATATGCGTTTGCAACGTTTAACCGGGCTTGAAAGAAACAAAATTGAAGAAGAATACAAAGAAATATTAAAATTAATAGAAAAACTTAAAACAATTCTCGAAAGCGAAGAAAAAAGGTATTTTATAATAAAAGAAGATTTAATAAATCTGAAGGAAAAATTCGGTGATATTAGAAGAACCGAAATTATCAGAGATTTCAAAGACTTTTCTTTAGAAGATACGATAGCAGAAGAAGATGTGGTAGTTACAATTTCGCATAAAGGGTTTATCAAACGCTTCCCAGTTAGTGGCTACAGAAAACAAGGACGCGGAGGCAAAGGAGTTACGGGAGCAGGAACAAAAGATGAAGATTTTATTGAACATATGTTTGTTGCTTCCACACATCATTACATTATGTTTTTTACCGACAAAGGAAAAGGTTATTGGTTAAAAGTTCACGAAATTCCCGAAGCCGGTCGTGCCGCCCGCGGTAGAGCTATTCAGAATTTGGTTGAAAAAGATAAAAACGAATTAATTACCGCTTTTATTCCTGTTAAAGAATTTACGGATGATAAATTTTTAGTGATGATTACCGAAAACGGAACAATTAAAAAAACAGTGCTTTCTGCATATTCAAATGTTCGCAAAGGCGGTATTATTGCCATCAACCTAATTGAAGGTGATAATTTGGTTGATGTTAAAATTACCGAAGGCAATAATGATGTTATTATCGGCACAAAAAAAGGTATGGCTATTCGTTTTAACGAAAAAGATGTTCGAAGCATGGGTAGAACTTCTACCGGAGTTCGCGGAATTAAATTAGGCAAGGATGATAAAGTTATTGGCGGTATTGCTGTTAAAACCGCTTCCACTCTACTGGTTGTAACCGATAAAGGTTACGGAAAACGCAGTAATATTAGCGATTACAGACTAACTAAACGCGGCGGAAAAGGAATAATTACTATCCGCACGGGCGAAAAAACCGGTAATCTTATTTCTCTTAAAGAAGTTAACGATCACGATGAGTTGGTAATTATTACTTCTAAAGGAATGGTGATTCGTCAAGGTATTAAAAACATAAGAGTAATGGGAAGAGCTACCCAAGGTGTTAGATTAATTAACTTGAAAGACGGCGATTCTATTGCCGATATCGCAAGAGTTGCTCCGGAAGAAGAGAATATTAATAATACCGATACTGAAAAAAATAACATAAATTCTAATGATGAAAATAATTAGAATATAATATTGGATTCACATAAATATTTAATGTGTTGAAAAATTAGAATCCCCGAAATTGTTTTCGGGGATTTTTTTATTTATAAAATATTTTGTTTTAGATATATAAAAATTAGCTTGAAGATTATTCAGTAAAAAGATAAATTTGAATATCATGTTTGCGTGTTTACATTCAAATGTGATTACATAAAAACCTAAAGAAAGAGTTTACTTTTTCAAAGGGAAATAGAAAGCAAATTGTTTTACATAAATACAAGGCGTTTTTCCTTTGGAAAAGCGCCTTTTTTGTTATAAAAATTTTCAGGAGAAATAATGATAGGTGTAATTAGCATAATAATTGAAAATCCGGAAAAAAACAGTTGTCAATTAAACCAAATGATTTCGGATTATAAACATTTAATTAAAGCCCGAATGGGAATTCCGTATGACAACAATAACGTAGGTGTTATTGTTTTGGTATTGGAAACAGATATAAACATAATTAACGCTATTACGGGAAAAATAGGACGCTTAAAATTTGCAACCGCAAAAGCAATATTTCAAAAAAATATTTAATGGATAAAATTATGAAAAGCACAGAAAACTCAATAGAAAAAAATTGGATGCAAAATGTTATTAAGGAAGAAGAAATTAAAAAATATCTTAATAACGGAAAAGATTTTATAAATGATAGTTTAATTTTAGAAAAACTTAATTCCAACAAAAATCCGGATAGTTCCCGAATACTTGAAATTATTGATAAATCACTTGGCTTGGAACGATTAACTCCTGATGAAACAGCTGCATTAATAAATTTAGATTTTAAAGAAGAAGAATTGTGGAGCAAAATATTTGAGGCTGCAAAAAAAATAAAAGAAAAAGTTTACGGGCGCAGAATAGTAACATTTGCTCCTCTTTATATAAGCAACTATTGTGTAAATAATTGTGAATATTGTGGATATAGAAAAAGCAATTCGGAAATTATTCGCAAACAATTAACAAAAAAAGAATTGCAAAACGAAATTATTTCATTAGTAAATGAAGGCCATAAACGATTAATAATATCATTTGGAGAACATCCGAAATCCGATGCAAAATATATTGCTGATGTTTTGGAAATCATCTACAATACAAAAACCGAAAAAGGTGAAATTAGAAGAGCAAACGTAAATGCTTCTCCGTTTTCAATTTCAGATTTGAAACTTCTAAAAGATGTTGGAATTGGAACCTACCAAGTTTTTCAGGAAACTTATAATCATTCATTATATTCAAAAGTACACACCGAAGGTTTAAAAGCAAATTATCAATGGCGATTATATGCCCTGCATCGTTCGCTTGAAGCCGGCGCAGATGATGTTGGCATAGGAGCTCTTTTCGGGTTGGCCGATTGGAAATTTGAAATTATGGGCTTGCTTTATCATACTATTGATTTAGAGGATAAGTTTGGCGGGGTTGGGCCGCATACAATTTCCTTTCCGCGCTTGGAACCGGCCGTTGCTACTCCGTTTAATGATAATTGGAGCTTTAAAGTAAATGATGAGTGTTTTAAAAAAATAGTTGCTATTTTAAGATTAGCGGTTCCTTATACAGGATTGATTTTAACTTGCAGAGAAACACCGGAAATTCGTAATGAGGTTTTAGAACTAGGTGTAACACAATTGGATTTCGGTTCGAATATTGGAATAGGTGAATATAGTACACATGGTAGAAATACGGCAAAACAACAATTTTTGCTTAATGATAATCGTAGTTTGGATGAGGGAGTTAGGTGGCTTGCTTCCAAAGGTCATATTGTTTCATTTTGTACTGCGGGTTACAGATGCGGAAGAACCGGCCACTATTTTATGGATATTGCTAAACAGGGTAAGGTACATTCTCTTTGTATGCCTAATGCAATTCTTACTTATAGAGAATATTTAAACGATTATGCTTCCGAGGAAACAAAAAAAATAGGCGAAAAATTAATTGAAAAAGAATTGGCGGCAATTGAAAATTCGGAATTGAAAAATATTGTAAGTGAATTTTTAATAAAAATAGAAAACGGTGAACGAGATTTGTATGTGTAATAGTATTCTACATTTTGATGTTTCATCGGAAAAAGCGAAAAATATTTTTAAAAACTTTTATGAAATGTTTTCTAAAAAATTCTTATTCGATAAATTCTATTTTGTGGAAAAACTCGGCCCGAGAATATCATATTTGTGTGGGTTTAGAAATGATGCTTTGCCAATTAATTTTAAGCTTAAAGTAAACAATAAATATGAAATATATTTTTGTATGGAAAAAATAAAAAATGATGAAAAAAATTATATTATTGAAATGATTTTAACCGAATTAGAAAATTTTATTAAAACTATGCAATGAAATAGGTTTTTAAAAAAGAATTAAGTTTTTATCAATTATTTTTATTTGCTTATTTAATAAATTGGATATATGTACAAAAATATTATAAAAATTGCTTTTTCTGGCTAATTAATTGATATTTGAAGCACTAATCCCGGAACAGATATATCACCATTATCTCCCGCAGAAGTTCCTATTTTATCAATTAAATAACCCGGAATTATAATTGTTTTTTCTTTAATGGTAACATTTGTAGTAATATCAGTAGCTTGTTTTGCCAATAAATCTTGAGCATAAATTTTTATTTTTTTCGGTAAATCATTTTCAAATACTAAAGACAGAGACTTATAATGTCCGAAGATTCCAATAGGTTTATTAATATTTACTTCTTTTAAAATAATATCTGCTCTTGGGTGAACCCAACTTTGATTGGGAGCTACTCTTCCCTCGGTAGCAATGGCAACAGCACCGTTAGGGAATTTAGATGCCAAAACATAGGGTGCAAGTTTTTCAGCCTTAACCTCAGGCAAAGAGATATTTCTAGCCATAATGGCGGGTGCACTTTGCCTTACCATTTTGTTGTAAGTGGGTTTAAACCAAGTATCGCTTTCGTGAAAAACAATACTATCAACAAGATTGTTTTTTGAAAAACGATAAGTTCCGTAACCCGCAGGCATAGGGGGAGCGATGCGTTGCCATAGCACGAATCTATCTATTTCGTTCAACCGTTTGTCAACGTGCCTATTTCCGGCAATTTGTAAATGAAAATCTTTTCCTTTGTAAATTCTTGGGGTTTTCATTGGATGTCTTTTAACGGCTACAAGTAATCCAAGTGCGGCAGCAATATTGCAATCGTCTTGAATATTTAAAAATGCTTTAAACCTTTTTTTTTCCACGGTTTGAACCAATATATCGTGAATTCGTTGCATTGTAGTTGTGCTTACCAACAATGGTGCTGCATCATAGGTTCGAAAAACATCAGTGTTTTCAATAACGGCTAATGATTTTGTAACTTTTTTTGTTGATTTTTCAAAGGAAGCATTTAATTGTTGCGAAGTATTTGTTGTGTTGTTGTAAACAGAGGGATATAAATTTAATCCGGGTATATTCCATTTCAGATTAATTGGTCCGGCACCTGTAATTTGTTCTAATATTAATTTAGGGTAAATTTTGTTTTTTATTTTAGAGGCATAAAAATATTTAATGTCTCCCCCATCAATTTTCCAATATTCAATCCCGGCATATTTACTCCAATTAACAAACTTTTTTATTTGTTTTTCAGACGGATTTCCTCTAAGCCATAATCCAAGTCCTTTCCACCCTAGATTTTTAATATCAATATTCATTTGTTTTATTCTTTCTTTTGGACTTAACCGGGCATAGCTCGGAAAATCAAGAGTATCCATTATAAAAGAAAAAAATGTATTTTTTAAAATGTGTTTGTCTTGCCATCCATGGTCAATAACAAAATAAAAATCACTTCTGGATTTTGGAAGCATTATTCTGGTCATAAC
>CAZCBD010000170.1:0-5739 GCA_964496755.1 uncultured Melioribacteraceae bacterium | reverse complement strand
ACTACCTTGCAGAAATAAATTACGAATTATTTGATGAAACAAAAATTCCATTTGGAATATTAAAAAAAAGTAGTATAGCTAAATATCTATTAAACTTGTTTGTAGTATGGTTTAATTTAAAAGGCTTAAGGGTAAATATACCTAATAAAGATAGGAGTTTCTAATCTTTTTAAATTTTGCTAATGATTGATGAAATTTCAAAAAAAATAAAAAAAATGGAACATTTTCTTGTATAAGGAAATAGAGTTTCTTAAGTTTTCTAAACGAATAAAAAAAAGATTGTACGTGATGAAAATTGCTTTAGGCCAGATTAATCCGATAATCGGAGATATCGAAGGCAACAAAGCTAAGATAATAGATGTTTACAAGAAAGGTGAACAAAAAAAAGCGGATTTAGTTGTATTACCCGAGTTAATTTTGCCGGGCTATCCTCCGCTTGATTTAATCGAAAAAAAAGAATTTCGCGAAAAAATCATTATTGCCTCACAAGAAATTGCTTCTGTAACGCAAAGTACGGGATTGCTTTTTGGTTCTGTTGTAGAAGAAAGCGATGAAGTTGGAACCGGCGTTTATAATTCCGCACTTTTGTGTTTCGATGGTAAAATTCAATTTATTCAGCGCAAGACTTTAATTCCAAATTATGATGTATTTGATGAGGTTCGCTATTTTGAACCGGCAAAAGATGTTGATGTTTTTGAATTTAAAAATGAAAAATTAGGCATTTCAATTTGTGAAGATATATGGAATGATAAAGATTATTGGAAAAACAGACGATATAATTCTGATCCGATAGAAATTCTTAAAACTAAAGGGGCTTCTGTTTACATAAATCTTTCTGCAAGTCCGTATTATTTTGGAAGAAGAAAAGAAAAAGCCGAAATGTTATCGGTTTTAACTAGAACAGATAAAATTCCACTTGTTTATGTAAGTTGTGTTGGCGCCCAAACGGAATTGATTTTTGACGGCGCAAGTATGTGTTTTAACTCTAAAGGTCAATTGAAATTACTTGCTAAAAGTTATGAGGAAGATTTTAGGATTTTTGATACAAATGCAAATTATCCGACAATTGATGAAATTGAAAAAGATTATTCTGAAGAAGTTCTTTCCGCTTTAATACTTGGACTAAAGGATTATGCTAAAAAATCCGGATTTAAAAAAGCAGTGATTGGATTAAGTGGCGGAATAGATTCTGCTTTGGTTACATATATTGCCTGTCAAGCATTCGGAAAAGAGAATGTGCATGTTCTTTTAATGCCGTCGGAATTTTCAAGTGAAGGCAGTGTAAAGGATTCGGAACAATTGATAAAAAATTTGGAGATTACTTCAGATCGGATTTCCATTCAACCGGTTTTCGAAAAATTAAATGAAGTTTTTAAACCCTTTTTTGTAGGAAAAGAAAAAGATATAACCGAAGAAAATCTTCAAGCAAGAATTCGTGGATTATATTTAATGGCATTTTCAAATAAATTCGGGTATTTGCTTTGCACAACCGGGAATAAATCGGAAATTGCAGTTGGATATGCCACTTTATATGGTGATATGAATGGAGCTGTGGGTGTAATTGGGGATGTTTATAAAACGGATGTATATAAGATAGCTAATTACATTAATAGAAAGGAAGAGATAATTCCTTTCAATATAATTAAAAAAGCACCTTCTGCCGAACTTAGGCCTAACCAAGTTGACCAAGATTCTTTGCCGGAATATGCTTTGTTAGACAAAATTTTAAAACTTTATTTGGAAGAAAATAAAGAGAAAAATGAAATTATTAATGAAATTGGTCAAGAACAGATTGTATTAAAAATTTTAAACTTAGTAGATAATAATGAGTTTAAAAGAAAACAAGCTGCTCCTATTCTAAGAGTATCGAAAAAGGCATTTGGTTATGGTAGAAGGTTCCCGATTGTTCATAAAGTTAAAAGGAATTAAGGTGTATTATGAGAAATATTAAAATGAGATTTATTTGGGTTTTACTTTTTAATTTGAGCTTTATTTTTGCCCAGTTTGGGCAATCCCAACTTGATGTGGAATTAATTCAATCTCAAAATGAAATTAATCTTGGCGGTTCAATGGAAATTGCACTTAAGGTTAATATTCATGATGGGTGGCATATTAATTCAAATAATCCGAAAGATGAGTTTTTAATTGCTACAACCGTTACATTAAAATCTGATGTTTTTAAACTTACAAATATCAGATTTCCAAAATCCGAAGATATAAAATTTGAGTTTTCGGAAAAACCAATTTCTGTTTTCGAAGGCGAAATTTACATTTATGCTACTTTAGTAGCACCCGATAAAATTGAACTTGGTGACCAAAAACTTGAAATTGAATTGGGCTATCAATCTTGTAATAATTTAAGCTGTATGCCTCCGGATTCAAAAATAAATACGATTGCTTTTACTGTTGTTGATAAAAATAAAAATGTTGAAAAAATAAATTCCGAGATCTTTTCCAAGAATACTGCAGAATCAGGTGCTGAAAAAGTAGTGAAAAGTACGGAAAACAATGAAGACGATGAAGATTCTTTGGCAGATACACTGGAATCTAGCGGCTTATTTTTAAGTCTTATTTTAGTTTTTTTAGGCGGACTTGCGCTTAACCTAACACCTTGTGTTTATCCGTTAATTCCAATTACGGTTGGATATTTTGGCGGGCAAAGCGAAGGCAGAACATCAAAATTATTTGTACTTGGTTTGTTTTACGTTATAGGAATGGCCATAACATATTCCGTTGTTGGAGTTGTAACATCGCTAAGTGGTGCGGCTTTTGGAAGTTTAATGCAACAACCGTTGGTTATTGTTTTTATTTCTTTGATTTTTGTAGCATTGGCTTTAAGTATGTTCGGCCTTTACGAATTTAAAATGCCCGACAAATGGGTAATGAAAGCCGGCGGTGCCAGATCGGGAAATTTCGGTGCGTTTTTTATGGGGCTTACAATGGGTATTGTAGCGGCTCCTTGCATTGGTCCTTTTTTATTAGGCTTGGTTACAGCTGTAGCTGCCAAAGGTGATCCGTTATATGGATTTATGATGTTTTTTGTTCTTGCTTTAGGTTTAGGAACACCTTATTTGTTTTTGGCAATTTTCTCAGGTAAAATTAAGAGCCTTCCCAAAGCCGGTTTTTGGATGAATGCTGTAAAAAGAATATTTGGGTATTTGCTTATCGGAATGGCTTTATGGTTTGCAAATCCTTTGTTTCCAAAAGAAATAGGACATTATGTATTACCTGTTTTCGGAATCTTGGTTGCAATAGCATTATTATTTATTGATAAGTTGGCCAACGATGTAAAAGGTTTTAGAATATTTAAAATAGTGTTTTCAATTGTCGTATTGTTTGTTTCAATTTATTCGTTGTGGCCAACAGAAAAAATATCACCCGATTGGATAAAATTTGAAGAAGCAAAATTTGAACAATCACTAAAAAATAATCACAAAATTATGATAGATTTTTACGCGGACTGGTGCATACCTTGTAAAGAATTTGATTCAATGACATTTTCAAATTCCGAAGTGGTAAAAATTTCAAAAGAATTTGATAACTACAAAGTGGATATGACAAAATCGAATAAAAAGAATGATATGTTGCGAAAGAAATTTGGTGTAAAAGGAATGCCTACAATAATCTTCTTTAACAAACAAGGGAAGGAAGTAAAAAGGTTGACCGGATTTGTAGACGCAAATGAATTCGTTAAAATCATGAAGAAAGTTAATTAACTAATTACAAATTAAGAGTCAGAGCTAGAATCAAAAATGGAAAAACAACTAAAAAGTCTCAGCGAAGTAACTGTCCGATTTGCCGGTGATTCAGGCGACGGAATGCAGTTAACAGGCACGCAGTTTAGTGATAGTACTGCTTTTGCCGGAAACGATTTGATGACATTACCAAATTATCCATCCGAAATACGCGCTCCCGCCGGTACTGTTGCCGGTGTAAGTGGATTTCAACTTCTTTTTTCATCCAATCATGCAAATACCCCCGGCGATGAATTAGATGTTTTAGTGGCAATGAATCCCGCTGCTTTAAAAGCTAATTTAACTGATGTGAAAAACGGAGGTGTTATAATTGTAAACCAAGATGCTTTTGCAGCAAAAAATCTTAAACTTGCCGGTTATGATAAAAATCCACTTGAAGATGACTCTCTGAAAGGTTATGAAATTTACCCTATTCCAATAACAAGCCTAACAGAGTCTGCATTAACCGAAAGCCCTTTATCACAAAGAGATAAATTGAGATGCAAAAACTTTTTTGCTCTTGGGGTTATGCTATGGTTATTTAATCGTCCAATTCAACCGGTTGAGAATTGGATTAATACAAAATTCGGGAAAAAACCCGATATTGCCGAAGCTAATAAGACCGTGCTGAAAGCCGGACTAAATTACGGTGAGAATACACAATTATTTACTGTTAGATATAAAGTTAAACCTGCTGTTTTGGAAAAAGGTATTTATAGAAATATATCCGGAAACGAAGCTACTGCTTTAGGCTTGGTTACGGCATCTATTTTAGCGGAAAAACCATTGTTTTTAGGGTCCTATCCAATTACACCTGCAACAGATATTTTGCAACACCTAAGTAAATACAAAAATTTCAATGTAAAAACATTTCAAGCTGAAGATGAAATTGCAGGAATAGTTTCATCAATTGGAGCTGCATACGGTGGTCATTTGGCTGCAACTTCAACTTCCGGCCCCGGCTTAGCATTAAAATCCGAAGCTTTGGGATTAGCCTTTATTACAGAACTTCCGTTGGTTGTTGTAAATGTTCAACGCGGTGGACCAAGTACCGGTTTGCCTACAAAAACCGAGCAATCGGATTTATTGCAAGCAATGTGGGGAAGAAACGGTGAAACTCCAATGCCTGTACTTGCCGCTTCCACTCCCTCGGATTGTTTTTTTATGGCAATTGAAGCAATGAGAATAGCCTCAAAATATATGACCCCTGTTATCTTATTGACAGACGGATATATTGCAAACGGTTCCGAACCTTGGAAAATTCCAAGTGAAGATGAGTTGCCTAAATTTGAAGTTAAATACGCAACTGATCCGGAAACATTTCATCCTTATGATAGAAATGAAAATCTTGTACGCCCTTGGGCAATTCCGGGTACACCCGGCTTAGAACACAAAGTAGGCGGACTTGAAAAATCGCATGTGTTTGGTGAAGTTAGTTACGATCCGGAAAATCATCAATACATGACAAAAGTAAGACAACAGAAAATAGAAAATATTGCTAATGAAATTCCCGATCTTGAAATAGACGGCGATAGCGAAGGCGATTTATTAGTATTAGGTTGGGGTGGAACTTTCGGTACAATTAAATCTTCTGTTCAATTAGCACGTGAACAAGGATTTAAAGTTACCAGAGCTCATATGAAGTATATGTACCCTATGCCGAAAAATACTAAAGAAGTTCTTTCAAAATTTAAAACCATTTTGGTGCCGGAACTAAATATGGGACAATTTACAAAAGTGCTTAAAAGCGAATTTTGCTTAAAAAATATTCAGTCGTTGAAAAAAGTAAAAGGATTGCCATTTAAAGCTGTTGAAATTACAACAAAAATAGCTGAAATCCTTGGAGGGAAAAATGGAAAATAAAACAGAACTTAAATATGTACCAAAAGATTTTGTACCCGGTAATGATGTAAAGTGGTGTCCGGGTTGTGGCGACTATTCTGTTCTTTCACAAGTGCAAAAAGTTATGCCGGAAATCGGTGTTCCAAAAGAAAATATTGTTTGG
>CAZCBD010000169.1:0-5747 GCA_964496755.1 uncultured Melioribacteraceae bacterium | reverse complement strand
GATGAATCCCTTTTTTTACATTATCCTTTAGTATCTATATTGAGTAATACCACATGTAAAGAAGTAAAATTTTTTTTAACAAAAAAGAAATTACTTGACTTTATAATTGTGTTTAAGCAAATTTTTCTTTGCTTGCTCAAGAGTAACTTCTTTTAGTTTCATTTCGCAGATGGGACATTTTCCTGCTTTATCTGAAATTACATTCCAATCCATCATATCTTGAAATACTTTTCCATCTTTGTTTTTATCAATAGCTGATAAATCTATTACACCTTTTCTGATAATAGAATTTTCCATCATTTTTCCGTTCTTCATCATCTTGGAATGGTCCATTTTACAGGATTTACTTTCTTTACAACAATCTTTTTTCATCCCTTTATCTTGGGCGTAAATTGATGAAACTAAAAACAATGTTATTAACAATATTGATATTTTTTTAAGATTTTTCATTTTGGTACTCCTTTGTTTTAGTTAATTTTATTTGTTTGACCTGTTTTTATTCTAATTGCCTTTTCAACATTGGAAACGAATATCCATCCGTCGCCGCTTTCACCTGTATAGGCATATTTCTGAAGAACCGATAATAATTCTTCAACATCTTCTTTATTGCAAACTATTTCTAATTTTACAACCCGCGAATATTTTTCAACATACTCCATCGAAAAACTGAAAGCGTCTTTATCCGCCCAATCGGCAAGTGCGTTTGCGTCAAGAATTGTCATGCCTTTAACGCCAGCCTTTTCAAGCTTTTCAATTACAATATCAGCTTTTTGCGGTCTGATATATGCTTTAATTTCTTTCATTTTACACCTCTTTTATTAGTGGATTTATTTTTTTTAATTCTCTCTTTTTTAGGATATAGAATATTGCAGGATATACAGTAAGCTCTAAAATCAGACTGGTTAAAATACCGCCAACCATTGGGGCCGCAATTCTTTTCATCACGTCGGAACCAACTCCCGTACCGATAATTATCGGGAGCAATCCGAGCATTGTTGTTAATACGGTCATCATTTTCGGACGTATTCGTTTTACGGCACCTTCAAAAATAACATCTCTTAAATCATGCAAACTATTCAGCATACCTCTTTTTTTGAAGCGGTCATAAGCAATATCCAAGTAAAGTAACATTACCACTCCGGTTTCAGCATCAACGCCTAATAGGGCAATAATTCCAACCCAAACGGCAACACTAAAATTAAATCCGGCCAAATATAAGAACCAAATTGCACCTATCATTGAAAAAGGCAGCGCTAGTAATACTATTCCTGTTTTTACAAATGATTTTGTATTTAAATAAAGAAGCAAGATTACTAACAAGAGTGTAATGGGAAGAACCATTGCCAGTTTATTGCTCGACCTTTCCATATATTCATATTGACCACTCCAAATTAAAGAATATCCGGCGGGCAATTTTATTTTTTCGGCAATTACCTTTTGTGCATTTTTTACGTATGTACCAACATCTATATTTTTGATGTCAATGTAGACCCAAGCGTTTGGCCGAGCATTTTCGGATTTAATTGCCGGCGGACCTTTTTTAATTTGCATTTCTGCCAAATCAGAAAGAGGAACACTACCGCCACCGTGAATTGGCACTAGTACTCGCTTTAAAGATTCAATATTAGAACGATAGCTTCTCTGGTATCTTAAATTTACAGGATACCTTTCCAATCCTTCTACAGTTGAAGTTATATTCATTCCTCCAATTGCAGACATAATAACATCTTGCACATCGGCAATATTTAAACCGTATCGGGCAATTGCATTTCGATCAATTTTAAAATCCACATAATTTCCGCCGGCAGAACGTTCGGCATAAGCACTTCTGGTTCCGGGAATTGTTTTTGCCACTTTTTCAATTTTTTGTCCTATTCTTTGAAGAATATTTAAATCAGGTCCGGCAATTTTAATTCCCACCGGTGTTTTAATTCCGGTTGAAAGCATATCAATTCTGGTTTTAATAGGCATTGTCCAAGCATTAGTTAGCCCCGGTATTTGAATAGCACTGTTCAATTCTTCAATTAATTTATCGGGTGTCATGCCCTCGCGCCATTCCGAACGGTCTTTCAATTGAATTGTGGTTTCTATCATTGAAAGCGGAGCCGGATCAGTTGCGGTTTCCGCTCTGCCTATTTTACCAAACACACTTTTTACTTCAGGAAACGATTTAATTATTTTATCTGTTTGTTGTAATATTTCACGTGCCTTTGTAACCGATATTCCGGGTAATGTTGTTGGCATATAAAGCAAATCGCCTTCATATAACGGCGGCATAAATTCCGAACCTATTTTCGAGTAAGGAATAAAAGTAACTGCTATTAAAACTATAGAAGCAAATATTACCCACCATCTTCTTCGCATCACAAAATCAACTATCGGATGATAAATTTTTGTTAATATCTTTGTTAGAGGATTGTCTTCTTCTCTTTTCATTTTGCCGCGAACAAAGTAGCCTATTAAAATAGGAACTATTGTTATTGCTAAAATTGCAGCCGCACCCATTGAATAGGTTTTAGTGAAAGCCAACGGTTTGAATAATCTGCCTTCTTGTTGCTCTAAAGTAAACACAGGCAAAAAGGAAACAGTAATAACAAGTAAAGAATAAAATATTGAAGGACCAACTTCTTTTGTTGATTCTAAAACTACCGCCCAATGCGGACGCTGTTTATCCTTTGGCTTTTCCTGTTCACGAATCATATGTGTGTGTGCGTTTTCAACCATCACAATTGAAGCATCTACCATAGCCCCTATGGCAATGGCTATACCTCCCAAAGACATTATATTTGCATTAATACCTTGATACTTCATTATTATATATGCTACTAAAACTGCAGTAGGCAATGTAAAAATGGCAACAAGCGAGCTTCGGACATGCATTAGAAAAAGAATAATTACTATAGCAACAATCAAACTCTCTTCTATTAATGTGCTTTTTAAATTTTCAATTGCAGCTTCAATCAACCCTGATCTATCATATGCTGTTACAATTTTTACATCTTCCGGTAAAGATTTTTTTAATTCTTCCAATCTGGTTTTAACGCGCTCAATCACTTCCAGAGCATTTTCACCAAAACGCATAACCACAACGCCACCAACGGTTTCACCTTCACCGTTCCAATCGGCAACCCCCCTTCGTAATTCGGGGCCAATACCTATAGTTGCTACATCATTTAAATAAATCGGAGTTCCGCTTTCTTGCGAAAACCCAATTGTAATTTTTTTCAAATCATCAACAGATTTAATATAACCCAGACCACGAACCATAAATTCCATTTCACTAATTTCAAGCAAACGACCACCAACATCATTATTACTATTTTTAATAGCCATTTTTACTTTTCGTAAAGGAATGCCATAAGAAGCTAATTTATTGGGGTCCAAATTCACTTGATACTGCTTAACAAAGCCACCTATACTGGCCACTTCGGCTACACCGGGCAATGCAGAAAGTTCATACCTTAAAAACCAATCTTGCAAAGAACGCAATTCTTGCAAATCTCTTTTATCGGATTGAAGTACATATTGATAAACCCAACCCAAACCGGTTGCATCCGGGCCTAATTGCGGAGCAACACCCGCCGGAAGTTCCTTTTGCATTGAGCTTAAATATTCGAGCACTCGGCTTCTTGCCCAATAAATATCGGTACCATCTTCGAAAATTATATATACCATTGAAAATCCGAAAAACGAATATCCGCGAACATCTTTGGCATACGGAACAGAAAGCATTTTTGTAGTTAGCGGATAAGTAACCTGATCTTCAACTATTTGTGGACCTTGCCCATCATATTTAGTAAAAATAATTACTTGCACATCACTTAAATCCGGAATTGCATCTACGGCAACATTTTTAATTGCCCAAGAGCCTCCAGCTATTAAAGCGATGGTTAAAATAATTACAAGAAATTTATTATTAATTGACCATTCAATTAATTTTGTTATTACACCATTATTTGTATCACTATTGCTTACCATAATGCACCTTTAGTTTTCTACTTCAAAGCCGTTTTCAATTAAATTTTTTCTTGCTTCTTCAAGCGTTACTTCGCGCAATTTCATTCCGCACAACGGGCATCTACCCGGTTTATCCGATATCACATTCCAATCCATAAAATCCTGAAAAACCTTACCGTCTTTATTTAAGTCTATTTTTGATAAATTGATTTTTCCTTTACGAACAATTTCATTTTCATGATTTTGTACTTCAGGTTTCCCCGATTCCATTTTCATTTCGGAATTTTCTTTTGAGCTTAAAATATTTTCGGAATCTATGTTTTCGGATTTTGCTTCGTCTGATGATTTAAATTGCTGTAAGGCTGCCTTTAAATTACTTTCCGAATCAATTAAAAATTGTGCCGAGGCTACAACCCTATCACCTTCTTTTAAACCTTGTAAAATCTGATAATATCCGTTAAAATATTTTCCTATTTTTACTTGAACCGGTTTTAATCTTCCTTCGCCCAGATCAAGAATAGCAATATTTTTACTACCGTCTCTAATAATTGAATTCTCATCAACCACCGGATGTACACCAAAATTCTTACCTGTTAGTTCTACTGTTCCATACATCCCGGGTTTCATAATATTCGATTCATTTGCTACATCTAATCTTATTTTTAACACTCTGGTTTTTTTATCAATCGTCGGATAAATAAAACTTACTTTTCCGAAAAACTCTTCGCCCGGAAAAGCTCTTAATTTTATTTTAGCATTTGCATTCAGTTGAATTTTGTAAATCTCATTTTCATAAATATCGGCTTTTAACCACATGTTAGATAAATCCGCAATATGCAATAATGGTTGCCCGGGATTTATTTTTTCTCCCTCAAGAACTTTTTTCATTATTACAGTACCATCGGCAGGAGCAAAAAGGGCAATTGTCTTTTTAATATTTCGTGTTTGAATTAATTTTTTGATTTCCGTTTTCGGAATATCCAATAGCTCTAATTTCCGAATCGCATTTTTCACAAGTTCACTACCGCTATTCAAAATTCCTTTATCGGTTGTACCGGATTTAATGGCAGAATTATATTCTATTGCCGAAAGCAATTCCTGCTCAGCAGCAACCAATTCGGGTGAATAAATTTCCATTAATTTTTCACCTTTTCTAACTCTTTGACCGACAAAATTCACAAATAATTTTTCAATCCATCCCTTAACTTTGGTTGTAATCATATACTCTTTACGTTCATCAACGGTTAAAATTCCATTTGTTTTAATTTCACTTGAAATTTCTTTACTTGAAATTATTGTTGTTTTTAAATTCATTGTTTGGCGCAATGTACCATCAACCGTTACGGTTCCTTCCGCTCCGCCTTCATCGTCATAAACCGGAACCAAATCCATTCCCATCTTCGATTTTCCGGGAGCGTCATAAACTTCATTCGGATTCATCGGAGCGCGCCAATAAATAATTTTTCTTTCACCTTTATTTTTCTTTTTATCTTTCTTTACCGGAGTTAATTTCATATCACAAATCGGGCAATTCCCCGGCTCATCCGATATTATATCCGGATGCATACCGCAGGTATATAATTGACTTTCTTCATGAGCATTTTCGGAATGATTGTGCCCGGAATGATCCGTACCACTTAAAAAGAAAAAAGCAACCGCAACTGAAAGCAGTAAAACAATTCCTCCGATTATAATTTTATTTTTCATTATTTTTCTCCATTGTATTTATTCTGATTTCTTTTCAAACTTGAACCGGTTAAAAATTCCAGTAAACTAATTTCTTTGTAGTA
>CAZCBD010000168.1:0-5833 GCA_964496755.1 uncultured Melioribacteraceae bacterium | reverse complement strand
TCAATGTTGTGGGATGCAGGTAATTTTGCAAGTGGTGTTTATCTTGTACGAATTATTGCAACTTCGGTAAATGGAACTGAAAATTTTGTTAAGTCGATTAAAACTATTTTGCTAAAATAAACAGCAAAGATACTTTTTTCATGTGAGTAGAGACTATTTTAAAATATGTCTCTACTCATTTATTAAAAATCAATCTATCGATTTTCTAAGATTATTTATATTTTCATCACTACCAATTATATATAAAATATCGCTATCTTTAATAATAAATTCACCGTCAGGAATAACAACACGCGGAGGAATAATTTCCCTTATCATTGTTATTTGTACTTTATAAATTTTTCTTAAATCTAATTCCTTTAATTTTTTTCCGACCCATTTGGAAGAAGGTCCGATTTCAATTAAACTAAAACCCTCGGTTAAAGAAATGTATTCTAAAAAATTAGGAGAAGCTATTGTGTGAGCCATCCTTTGAGCAATATCTCTTTCCGGGAAAATAATTTTTGTTGCCCCGATTTTGTCTAATATTTTAGCATGATCTTCGTTAACAGCTTTTGTAATTATTTCTTCAACATTTAATTCCTTTACATAAAGAGTAATTAAAGTACTTACATCAATTTTATTTCCAACCGAAATAATAACAGTAACAAAATCTTCAATGCCAAGTCATTCCAAAAACCTCTTATCCTTGGCATCACCAACAACAGCTTTTCTAACAAAGGGTTTAACTTGGTTTATAAGCTCTTCATCAACATCTATGGCCATCAAATCAAATCCTAACTCACCCAGCGATTTGCATAAATAGAAACCGAAACTACTTAAGCCTATAATTGCAACATTTTTCATAATTTTATCCTACTCTTTATTTATCCTACAATTACATTATCGTTTGCATATTTAATATCAATAGTTTTTTTTGCTCCCAAGGCATAAGCAATTGTTACCGGACCAAGCCTACCTATGAACATCAGTAACGTTAGCATAAGTTTACCAATTGCAGAAAATTGTGAAGTTATACCTGTTGATAATCCTACGGTACCAAAAGCTGAAACTACCTCAAAAACAACTTTATTGAAAAACACACCCGTTTCGTGAAACGGAACATGTGGAATTTCTGTAAACGATAGCATTACTGAAAAAAAGATAACAGTAAAAATGGAAAAAGAAAATATTATAATTGCTTTCGAAACCAACTTTGAGGGTAAGGTTCTGTAAAAAATATTTGTATTCTTTTTATCATTTAATTTTGCTCGAACGTAAGCAAATAATACTGCTAAGGTTACCGTTTTTATTCCTCCCCCACATGAAGCAGGCGAAGCACCAATAAACATTAAAATGGTTAATATAACTAATGATTGCATAGAAAGATTTGTCATTTCTACGGAATTAAACCCTGCCGTTCTGGCCGTAACCGATTGGAATAAAGATGTTAACAATCCCCCGAAAATTGAATTGTTCTTGAAAGCATTATTATAATCAAATGTATAAATAAAAACCGTTCCGCTTATTATTAAAATTAGGGAAGTAAGTAACACTATTTTTGAATGAATCGAAAGTTTATACCAAGAAAATTTCGTTTTTCTAAATTTCCCTAATTCATGCAAAACTATAAATCCCAATCCACCCAAAATTATTAGAGCCATAAAAACCATATTAACAAATAAATCATCTTGATATCTAACCAAACTATCGGAAAACGTACTAAATCCTGCATTGCAAAATGCAGAAATCGAATGAAAAATAGAAGTATAAATTGCCTCACTAAGTGGCATTGTTTCAATAAATCTTACAAATAATAATACCGCACCAATTAATTCAATAACAAAAGTATAAACAAAAACCGATTTTAATAGTTTGTTTACTTCCGAAGAATCGGAAGAAAGTGTTTCCTGTATTATTTCTCTGCTTCCAATTCCAAGTTTACCTCGAAAATAAAATAAAAATAAAGTGGAAAAAGACATTACCCCCAAACCACCAATCTGAATTAATATTAAAATTATGGTTTGTCCTATTGTATTAAATTGCGTTCCCGTATCTACTACAACTAATCCGGTAACGCATGTAGCAGAAGCAGACGTAAACAAAGCATCGATTATCCCTATTGGATTTTCGGCAGAAGCAAAATCAGTAGTTAATAAAATAGCACCAATTAAAATTGCCGTAAAGAAACTTAAAACTAATATAATCTGCGGGCTAAATTTATTTTTAAGTTTTGAAAAATTAATCACAATAAACCATAATAATATTAAATTTAAATTTAATCATAATGATTGAAATTATCATAATAAAAAAGGCAACAAAGCAAATGCCTTGTTAGCTTTTATCAGAAAGTTTTCCTGCTAAAAAAAAGTAAAAATCTTAACAGCAGCATTTTTTTACATTCATAATATTCCTTGGTTTCTATTATATAAAACTAATATCGTTTGCCATATTTTTACCATCAAATACTACTTCATGGTAACCCGCTTCCCTTTCTCCGTTAACAAGCGTAAGTACCTTTGCCTGTACTTTAATATTTATTTGATATAAATCAATGCTTATTAAAAACAAATTATTTTTAGAATAACACTTAATGTTCGGTTATATTTTTTTGTGAAAAAATATTGTATATATGTTCATATTTTTGTAGTTTTGGCATTATTGTTCCACTTATAATGAAAAATTATGATACCACAAAAAGAAATTTTAAACACATTTTTAGCTTTAATTAAAATAAACGGTGAATCGGGAAATGAAATAAATTTTGCGAAGTATATTTCTAAAGAACTTGCGCAGATTGGTTTGGATGTACATATCGATAAGGCTAATGAAATTTATCATGGCAACAGCGGAAATGTGATAGCATTTTATGAAGGTACAAATAAAAATCTCCCCCCCATTATTCTATCGGCACATATGGATACCATTGAACCTACAACAAATATAAATGTAATTGTTGAAAAAAATATAATAAAAACAGATGGCACTACAATTTTAGGCGCCGATGACCGTTCGGGTATTGCCGCAATCTTGGAAGCATTAAAATTCATTATTAAAAATGATATTCCAGCTCCTCCCATTAAAGTTATACTAACCGTAGCGGAAGAAATAGGCATGTATGGCTCAAGTTTTTATGAAGACAAAGAACCTTTTGCAAAATACGCATTTGTTTTTGATAGCTCCGCCGACCCCGGTAAAATAATAGTTGCAGCCCCCACATCTAAGGTAATTAAAATTGAAGTGATTGGTAAATCGGCACATGCGGCTGTACACCCCGAAGATGGCATTAATGCCATTAAAATTGCCGCCATGGCGATTTCCAAAATTAAAGTCGGAAGAATATCACCTACTTGCACTGCAAACTTTGGTAAAATATCCGGTGGCAAAGCAGTAAATATTGTACCTGATTTAGTTAGTATAGATGCTGAAGTTAGGAGTTTGAATAACAGTGAAATAGATTCAAAAATAAATGAAATTAAAACTGCTTTCAACGAAGCTGTAAATACTTTTGGTGGTAATTATGTAATAAATATTAAAGAAAAATATCCGGCTTTTAATATTGATGAAAATTCTCCGCTTATAAAATTAGCAAAAAACGCTTTAAGTGAACTGGAATTAAAACCGGAAACTATTAAGTTTTCAGGAGGTTCAGATGCAAATCAATTTAATGCTAAAGGAATTCCCGCACTCAATTTTGGCATCGGAATGAAGAGTGTGCATTCCCACAAAGAATACATCGATATTAATCACATAACTATGGTTGCAAATGCTATTATTAAAATAGTAGAAAATTATACCCAAATAGAATTGTAATTATTTTTTGTATATAAAATTAGCAACCGACAGAATTTTTATTTTAAGCGAAAAGCCCGATTTATTAAGGTATAAGTAAACTTTTATAATATGCTATAAACAGTTGTCTCTTTTTAGTTCAACTCCTTATAGGTTACTCTCTTCATTAATTAATATTCATATCTTTCTTTTATTCGATAGGCCGGTCAAAACAACCGGCCGTTTTAAATTTATTTTCCACCTCAAATTCTTTTCTATCTCGAAAAAAGAATCTTATCAATTGTTTTCAGTGTATTGTGCTTATTCTTAACGGCCAATTCATTTGCAAGCGCAGTAAGAACAACTATTACGGCACCAATTGAATTTGTTAAAAACTCACTTTGTGTTCTAACCAATAAATTTACATTCGAATATTGAATTATTGGGGCGGCAATATTATTAGTAAAAGAAATCACTTTTGCTTTTGATGTTTTAAAATACTTTGCCATGTTTATAGTATCCATTGTATAGGGAGGAAAAGAAAAAGCAATTAAAACATCTCCGTGTGCAACAGGCATTTGTTGATCATTTGACGTTAAACCCAATTTATTTAATGCCACTGCTCTAATACCGATTCTGCGTAATAGATAACTTGTCATGTTCGATAAATGACTTGACATTGCAAACCCTACCGTATAAACATTCTTTGCATTCTCAATCAATGATATTGCTTTATTAAAATTTTTCTTATCAAAATTATTAATTACAAAGTTAATATTATCAACTTCATTTTTGGCAATGGTAAACAATGATTCATCGCTCTCATTAATTCCTAACTCCAAGTTCATTTTGAACTTTTCAAGCGGAGCAATATCATCTTGAATTGTACTGATTACGCTTTTCTTCAAATCAGAAAAACCGGAATAACCTAGTTTCTTTGAAAACCTCATTATTGAACCTTGTCCTACATCAATTTTAGCTGCCAAATCATGTATGGAAATAAATGCAATATCATTGGACTGATCTAAAAAAAACTCTGCAATTTTTCTTTCGGTTTTAGATAAGGTGGGGGAGACTTTTTTTATTTTCTCATTTAAAAATTGGTTGGCAATATTATTCTTTTTCATTTGCACTTCATCTTTATTCAAAAATCATTACTTGAAAAAACTTTGGTTTTTTAAATAACCAAGCTAATTTAATAATTTATAATCTAATATTTTATTTTTTCCAAAAAATATTTTGTTTTTACAATTATACATTCGTTCATAAAATATTCAATTGTAAAAGTAATTCGCTTTTCTTATTAAAAGTAAAAAACCCGATTCTTTATCGTAAAGTATTTTATTCTCAAACCACAAATTGCTTAACAATTATTTCATCAAAATCATTTTGTTGGTTTTTGAAAACTTACCGGATGACAAACGATAAAAATAAATTCCACTTGGTAAATTACTACCATTGAAAACAACTTTATATTTTCCAATTTCCTGTTCTTCTGAAACCAATACTTTTACAACTTGTCCGAGTGTATTATAAACCACCAATTTTACAAATCCATCTTTCGGTATGGAATATTCAATTAATGTAACCGGATTAAAAGGATTCGGATAGTTTGCAGAAAGCTTATAATTCTTCGGTAACCGAATAGTAATATTTTCAACTTTATTTGTTCGTTCTACAATAATCTTTGTTGTATCCTTAGTTGTGCCTCCATCTTCATCAATAACATCTATTCTTACCGAAACGCTGCCATAAAATCCTTGCTTGCAACATATCTGCAAATTTCCATTTTCATTGAAATACTTGCAAATTAAGGAATCATTATCATAGGATAAATTTATTTTCAACAAACTATCGGGAGTTTCTTCGTCCGAAATGTATTCCCACATATTTAAGTTACACACAGAATCTTGTTTCATTAATATTTCGTTCGGTAAATTTATAATCTGGGGTAAAGCGTTAATTCTTTTTACCTGAATCTCCTTAGCTATAGCATTACTATAATACCCCTCGGCATCAATTACATATAATTTAATTTTTCTTTGTTTTACAATTGGATTAATTTTATTTGAATTTAAATACT
>CAZCBD010000167.1:0-5916 GCA_964496755.1 uncultured Melioribacteraceae bacterium | reverse complement strand
TTTATTTTTTTCATTTTTAAAAATTATAAAAAAGTTTTTATCTATTTCAGATTTATTTTCCGAATAAATAACAATAGCTTTTTCATATTCGTTTATCGTTTCCAAAAGCATTATTAAAAATCCCCTGATTACACTTTTAAAATATATAAAAATAAATCATTCAAAAAAAACTTATAGCCATTTTATTAAGCCAAGTTCAAAAGAATTTATTAACAAACTATGCTTTGGTAAAATTCTCAGTGTAAATCCAAAGTTACCACTTTGTTGGCATTCAATATTCCCTTCAAATAAATAGACGTTATTTTCTTCATTTTTAATTGGTTCCATAGGTACAACCGAACTTGAATAAGGTTTATCAATATCATCAATTTTCCCGTAATAAATTTGCACTTGAATATCATTGGGTTTTAAGTTACCTAAATCAATTTTAGTTTCAATTTTGTAATTCTCGCCAACCTTATAAATTCTTGAAGATTTTTCTTCTATAGTAGTAACAAAATTAATTGAATGCCAATTTTCTTTAATGTATTTTTTCCAATTTGAAAATTGTTTTCCAAGTTCCCAATCATTTTCATACAACATATTTCTTTTTTCGTAAGCTTGTAAATAAAACCGATTGAAATATTCTTCTACCATTCTTGAAGTATTAAAAACCGGACCTAAATTAATCATTGATTCTTTTACCATTTTAATCCAACGTCGTGGTAATTTATCCGAACTCCGCTCATAAAATGTAGGAACAATTTCTTTTTCAAGGGTATCATAAATTAAACGGCTTTCAACTTCGTCCTGATAATCTTCATCTACATATTCTTCCCCGTTTCCAATTTTCCAACCAAGTTTATAATTATATGCTTCATCCCACCAACCATCGAGTATGCTAAAATTTAATCCGCCATTTGCAATAACTTTCATTCCCGATGTTCCGCTTGCTTCCATAGGTCTGCGCGGATTATTTAACCATACGTCACAACCTTCAACCATGTATCGTGCAATATTCATATCATAATTCTCAATAAAAAAGATTTTCTTTCTTAAATGTTCCGATTTGGAAAAAGATATCACTTCCTGAATTAGCTTTTTACCGGCCTCATCTCTTGGATGAGCCTTTCCGGCAATAATTAATTGTACGGGATAATCGGGATTCAACAAAATACTGGCTAAGCGTTCCGGATCACGAAACAAAAGAGTAGCTCTTTTGTATGTAGCAAATCTTCTTGCGAACCCTATAGTAAGAGCCCCCGGATCCAGAATTTCTTTTGCTGTTTCAAGATCTTTCTGAGAACCACCATAATTAATAATTTGCCTCTGCAATCTTTTTCGTGCAAAAGCCACTAATCTTTCTCTTCTCCGTTCATGAGTACGCCATAATTCCTCATCCGGTATTTCATTAATTTTTTTCCATAGTTTTTCATCGCTCGGATTTTGTACAAATTTTTCTCCCAAATATCGAAATAGTAAATCTTTCATTTCGTTAGAAAGATGAGAGAGTGTGTGTATTCCGTTTGTAATTGCATTAATTGGTATTTCATCGAAAGGAACATCCTTAAAACCATCGACCCACATTTTTTTTGAAACTCTGCTATGAAGTTTACTGACACCATTAACAAAGCCGGCAGTATTCATTGCCAAATGTGCCATATTAAATTCTTTTGCATCGGCTCGTCTGCCTAAAGCTCCCAATGAATAAAATTCGCCACCGGAAATTTTTAATTCATTTCTGTAATATTCCGAAAAATATTTTTCTATTAGGGTATTCGGGAAAACATCTATTCCTGCAGGTACGGGAGTATGGGTTGTAAATACATTTGTGTAATAATTAATATCAAAAGCTTCGGTAAATGTTAAATTAAATCCTTTGATTAAATGTCTAATTCTTTCCAAAGCCAAAAAGGCACTATGGCCTTCGTTCATGTGGCATACCGATGGTTTTATTCCCATCGCATGCAAAGCCCTTATTCCGCCAATACCAAGCAAAATTTCCTGTTGAATTCTTGTTTCATTATTTCCGCCATAAAGCGTGCGCGTAATTGCTCTATCTTCCTTACTATTTTCTTCAATGTTTGTATCAAGTAAAAACAACGGAACTCTGCCGACATCAATTTTCCATATTTGGAAATAAACATTTCTGTTTGGAAATTTCAATTCGATTTTTAAGGGTTCATTATTGTTATTCAAAACCAACGTCATTGGTTGATTATAAAAATCATTAATATCATAACGCTCTTGTTGCCAACCGTCTGATGTTAAATATTGTTGGAAATAACCTTCTTTATAACATAACCCGACCGCCACCAAAGGTAAGCCCAAATCACTTGCCGATTTCAGATGATCGCCGGCTAAAATACCTAATCCGCCACTGTAAATCTGCAAGCATTCGGTTAATCCGAACTCGGCAGAAAAATATGCAATATAAGGTAAATCGCTACCTTGATATTTTTTTTGATACCATGTTATTTCCTGTAAGTAAATATTTAGCTGTAAATATACACGATTCATATGTGCAACAAATCCATCATCGTGCGAAGCTTCTACTAATCTTTCTTGACTAATAAGACCTAAAAGCATAATAGGATTATGATGAGTATCTTCCCATAAATGAGAGTCTAACCTTCTAAATAATTCAATTGCATCATGATTCCAAGACCAATATATATTGTTTGCTATTTCGCGTAAGGGTTCTAAATTCTTAGGTAGCGCTGGAATTACATTGAAACTTCCTTTAAATTTCATAATCCAATCTCCTTTTAAGTATGGACTTAAAAAACAAATGTTCTGAAAAACAATAGTTTTATATTCGATTTATAATATTAAAATTTTATAAATCTTTCTACAATTAATTTTTTATATTAACTTTATATTATAACAAATATTGATTCATATGAAAATTTTTCTAATTATTCTAATTTCCTATTTAATCGGATCAATTCCAACTGCATATTTAATAGTAAAAAAAATTAATAAAATCGATATAACCAAATCCGGTTCGGGCAATGTTGGAGCATATAACACGTTTTTTGTAACCGGATCTAAAATTTATGGTTTGCTTACATTAATTACTGATTTGTTAAAGGGACTATTACCGGTTTTGTTCATTAGACTTTTTTGGAATGATAATTTTATTTACTTTTCAATTGCAACATTTTTTTTAGTTTTGGGGCATTGTTATTCTCCTTGGATAAAATTTAAAGGCGGAAAAGGATTGGCTACTTCAGCCGGTGCTACTATCTGTTTTGCACCCATGATTACAATTATTTGGATTTTAATTTGGTTTATTTCATTTTTATATAAACGCAATATCGATTTTAGCAATATTGCGGCTTCAATAATTCTAATTGCTCTTACAATTTTAAATCCCGATTTTATCGGTAATAATATTTTTGCAAAACCACCGGAACCAAATAATTATTACGTTGTTACTTTTGTTATATTTTTAATGCTTGTAGTTTTAATAAAACATATAAGTGCGTTTAAATCATTGTTTTTGAAAAAACAAAATTCCGGAGTAATAAAATGAAAAATTTTAAAACTATTATTCTCACCTCTTCCATAACGGTTTTATTAACTACCATTTCATTTGCATTATTATTCAAATATTTTGCACCGCAACAGAATAAAAATAATGTAATAGAAAAGGTTTCAATTAATTCGGAAAAGCCATTAGATCTAAAACCAATTGATTACAATGTTTACGATAAAAACACATTAAATAATAGAATTAATTTCGAAAGAAAAAATATAATTACCGAAACAGTAAAAAGAGTTAGTAATGCAGTAGTTGGAATAAACGTAACTCAGATTCAACAAATAAGGCCTTATTGGTCAAGCGATCCCTTTTTTAGAGAATTTTTTGGCGATCAATTCATAAATCGAGAAATTAAAAGTTTAGGTTCGGGATATATAATATCGCCGGACGGATACATAGTAACAAATGATCATGTTGCCGGACAAGCACAGAAAATAATTATTACAATGACCGACGGTCGGCAATTTTCGGCCAAAATTATCGGCACCGATGAAACAACCGATATTTGTTTGTTGAAAATTGATGCTCATAATTTGCCGTATATAAAATTCTCAGACAATAAAATGATAATCGGAGAATGGGCAATAGCACTTGGTAACCCTTTTGGCCTTTTCGAAATAAATGATAAACCTACCGTTACCGTTGGCGTAATTAGTTCATTAGGAATGAATCTTGGTGCTGTTCAAAATCGCTACTATTTAAATATGATTCAAACCGACGCTGCAATTAACGGTGGAAATAGCGGCGGACCTTTAGTTAATGTATTGGGAGAATTAATTGGAATGAATACAATTATTTATTCTCCCAATGCCGGCTCAGGAAGTGTTGGAGTTGGGTTTGCCATTCCTGCAAACAAAATAAAGAAAATAATTTCCGAACTAAAGGAAGACGGAAAGATAGATAGAAATTTCTGGACAGGTTTAAGAATCCAAAACATTGACGATTCTATTGCAAAATATTATAAACTAAAAAATAAGCGAGGCGTAATTGTAACATATGTCCAACCCAATTCTCCGGCAGAAAAAGCCGGATTAAAAATTGCCGATATCATTACAAAAGTTGGAAGCTATGTTGTAAACAATGATAGAATTATGATCGGTGCTTTGCAAGATTACAGAACCGGCGAAAATGTTACTATTTCAATTTTAAGAGACAATGAAAAACTTGAAAAAAAATTAAGATTAGAAAAAATTAAATAATCTTCTCATAAAAAATATTTTTTCTCATATTTGAAAAAAATGTGGTTTTCGCGGTTTCGAATAATAAAACAAATTTTTAAAATTGTTCTTTTATTCACTAAAACAAAAAACAACTCGCAAAAATTAATTTTTGGCACGAATATTACGTATTAAATTATATGATTATATGAAAAAAACATTCACTCAAATATTATTTACCAACAGTCTTTTAGTAACTAATAATTTATTATTGGCAAAATTGGAACTGAACAAAAAATTGGAACTGAACAAAAAATTAAATAACTACTAATAGAATAAGGTTACTGTTAAGTAACCTTTTTGTTTTAAAAAATGCGAGGTTAAAATGGCAACCATTAAAGGTGATATTGAAATAGCAATGGAAAAATGCAAAGGATGCGGACTTTGTATTGATGTTTGTCCACAACAAATACTTGCCTTTTCGAAAGAAGTAAATTCAAAAGGCTATTTGTACGCTCAGAAAATTAAGGATGATTGTACCGGCTGTTCAAATTGTGCTACAATTTGTCCTGACGTTGTAATAACAGTTTACAGAAAAAAAATAATTTAATAAAATTAACGGTGAAATTATGAATGAAGTAAAATTAATGAAAGGCAATGAAGCATTGGCAGAGGCAGTAATTCGTGTTGGATGCGATGCTTATTTTGGTTATCCGATTACTCCTCAATCAGAAGTTTTGGAATATTTAAGCCGAGAAGCATACAATAGAACCGGAATGGTTGTTCTACAAGCCGAAAGTGAAGTTGCTTCTATAAATATGGTTTACGGTGGTGCCGGAACAGGTAAAAAAGTTATGACTTCTTCCTCATCACCAGGTATGAGTTTGATGCAAGAAGGAATCTCATACATTGCATGTGCAGAATTACCTTGCTTGTTAGTTAACGTACAAAGAGGCGGACCCGGCTTAGGAACAATTCAACCCGGACAAGCAGATTATTTTCAAGCCGTAAAAGGTGGTGGACACGGAGATTATAAACTCATTACTTTAGCTCCATCATCCGTTCAAGAAATGGCTGACTTTGTAAAAGATGGTTTTGAATTGGCATTTAAATACAGAAATCCGGTTTTAATACTTGCAGACGGTGCATTGGGACAGATGATGGAAAAAGTTTCCTTCTTTGACCAAATGCCCCGCGAAACCAAGTTGCACCAAGATTGGGCAACAGTTGGCA
>CAZCBD010000166.1:0-5927 GCA_964496755.1 uncultured Melioribacteraceae bacterium | reverse complement strand
TTAGTAGTTTCAATTTTCAATTTTATATTCTCGGAATTTTCTCCTTCTAATTTGGCTTGAGCTTTAATTTCTTTTTCAATTTCTTCTAAAGAATCTATTTCGTAGGACAAACAACATTTTAATTTACCGCATGGGCCACTTAATTTAGACATATTTGTTGAAAGATTCTGTTCGGTAGCCAATTGGGTTGTAATGCGTTTAAAAGCGCCTAAAAAAGAGGTGCAACAAAATTCCCGACCACAAGTACCGATTCCGCCAATTATTTTTGCTTCATCTCGAACACCAATTTGTCTTAATTCAATTCGGGTTTTAAATTTTCCTGCAAGAGCTTTTGCCAGCTCACGAAAATCAACTCTACCATCAGCTGTATAGAAGAAATATAATTTTTTTCTATCGAATTGATAATGGATATCGACCAATTTCATTTCAAGGTTAAATTTTTTAATATTTTCCAAAAAAAACGGTCGGGCTTTTATTTGATCATTCAAATTTCGTTGATAATTTTGTTCATCTTTACTATCAAGTTTTCTTAAAAAAGTCGATAAACTGCTTTCCTCGATATTTTGTGCTTTTGCTTTTAAAGAAGCAATTTTTCCCAAATCAATTATTGTGGCAATTTCGGTTGCGTCTTCAAATTTAAGAAGAATTTTTTCACCCTTTTTAAATTCAATATCTTTCTGTTCTTCCGAGATTTTACAAAAGTGTTGTCCTAATAAACCTTTACAATCGACTTCCAACAAATTTTGATAATTATTTTTATCAGGTAGTTTTTCAATTTTGCAGTTTAATGTTGGAGCTTTTGAATTTATAACCCTTAAATTTTCATTTATTTTATCCAGTACAATTTTGTCATAAAGTTCTGAAAGTTTTTTTGCATCGGATGAATTATTATAATCTGCATTATTTTGTTTAGGGTTATTGTTTATTTCTATTTCCGTGTTTTTTTGAACGGAATCTATATCTATATTTGTCAATGTTAATACCTCTTAGCAATTGATGCAAGTTCAAATATAATATTCATTGCTATAATATTCAAGCTAACATTAGCTTGAAGGTAAGTTATGAAATTGTTATTAAGGTTAATAGGTTTTGAAACATCAACATCATAAAATTTTTCATTAAACTTTGTAATGGTTTCAATATGTGTTCTGAAATATATGTCTTCATTGCCTATTCTGGCTTTTAAAACATCGGATAACCATTTATTTATAAAAGAAATCAGCAATTGAATTGAAAGCTCCGATTTCTTTTCGGTAAATTCTTTAATTAAATTAAAAGCGGTATTATACTTACCGGCAAACGAATATCTTAAAATATTAATTACTTTTTCTAAAATATAATCAATATCATTTTCGACTAATGACAAAGCAGAATGCACCGAACCATCTGCAAAATACGCAGCTTCTTTGGCAAGCTTTGCTTCAACGTCAAAATATTCAGTAAGAATTGTTTCGATATCTGTATTTGGTAGCGGGGAAAAATTAATTTGCCAACATCTGGAAATGATAGTTTCCAATAGTTGATTTTTGTTTGATGTAAGTAAGATAAAAATTATACCTTCGGGCGGTTCTTCCAAACTTTTTAATAAAGCGTTTTGCGATTCTGCATTCATCAAATGAGCATCATTAATAATGATAATTCTATATTTGCAATCAGCAACACTCATTGCAATTGATTTTTTTAAATCGCGAATACTGCTTATTTTAATCGAGTTTGCTCCTGATATATTAAAACGAAAAAAAGGATTTTGAGATTTTGTTTTAATTTGGGTTTGTATTTCTTCAATCAAATCTCTAGAAAGCTTTGCTGTTGGAGAATCATCAGGGGTTTCACCATTTCCTCTTGGCAGTGGAAAGATAAGTTTTACATAAGGTTCGGAAAGTTGTGTGATTTTATCCGAGATTTTTTCAAAATTCGGCGAATTGAAATTTACTAATTTCGAAAATTCAATAGCGGTAAAAAACTTACCTACACCTTCCGGCCCGGAAAATAGTAAAGCATGAGGGATATTTTTGGAATTGGAAATTTTAGAAAGAATGGACAAAACATTGTTTTGTCCCGATAAAATTTTACTAAACGGTAACATAATCAAATATAAAAATCGTCATCGTCACCATAGAAAAAATCTTCTTCACTTGGATAATCAGGCCAAATATCATCAATTGATTCATAAATTTCCTCATTATCTTCAAGTTCTTTAAGATTTTCGATAACTTCCAAAGGTGCACCGATTCTATCGGCATAATCGATAAGTTCATCTTTTGATGCCGGCCAAGGTGCGTCTGTAAGATACGAAGCTAATTCAACAGTCCAAATCATAAAATTCCCAACAAATCTTTTTCCAATTTACTTTGATTAATTAATCTCTTTTTGAAATAATTTCGAAAAGTTTTACATTTTCAAAAATAAAGTTACGAGGGTTTACATGGACACCATTATGAAGCACTTCATAATGCAAATGCGGTCCGGTAGATAACCGACCGGTATTTCCACTGTAAGCAATTAAATCGCCACGTTTAATTTTTTGACCAACTTTAACTAAAGATTTTTTTAAATGGCCATAACGAGTTTCATAACCGAAACCGTGGTTAATAATAACGGTTATGCCCAATCCCCCATATCTTTTGCTTAGCTTAACAACGCCGTTTCCCGTTGCATAGACCGGCGTACCAATATTAGCCAAAAAATCCAGTCCGTAATGCATGCGTCTGTATTTTAACACAGGGTGAAATCTCATTCCAAAACCATCTCCAATTCTAACATCGGCGGGTTTAATTGCGGGAATAGCATCGTAAAGTTTTTGATTATATTTAAATTTATTCTCAATTTCAACGTAATTGTTTTTTTCAAATTCTACTTTTGCTTCAATATTTTTAATTAAACTTTCAATTTCATTTACCGTTTTAGTTAGTTCACCAACATTTTTGGATTCAAAATTCAAATCTATTGTTCCGCCAATACCAACTGTTTCTTTTTTGTCGTTTACGGGTAAATTGTTTACCAGCCGCAGATCGTTATTTACATCTGCCAAACTATCAATTCTATTGTTTAATACTATATACTTTTGATAAATGGTTTTTAACTCTTTCGAGAGGTTTTTATTCTCCGAAATCAGCGCCTGTGTCTCAGCATTTGGTGAAATGAATTTATTATATAAATAATAACTACCAAAAGAAATTGAGGTGAATAATAAAGATGTAGCAAAAACAATCAAAAAGAACTTTCTTTTGAAGTTTTTTATTTCAACAAATTTTAATTTTTGTTTCGAAAAATAATAGAAATTCTTCATAAATTATAAAATTCCAAATTTGATTGCGAAGTTAATAAATATAACAATACTTGTCAAGAATATTATATAAGTGTAAATTATTCAAAATCATGACCAAAATAATTCACTTTTCTGTCATTCGAATTTTCTGTTTTGCTTTGTAGTCTGTCTATTAATTTTTTGTGAAATACTTGAGCAGCATCATAGCCGGAATATTTTAAAAGATAATTTAAGGCAATGATTTCTGCTATAACAGTTAAATTCTTACCGGGTACAATGGGAACTTTTACATATGGAATTTCCACTCCACCAATATTCACAGTAGTATTATCCAAACCGGTACGAGTGTATTCGGTTTTTGAATCCCAGATTTCCAATTCAATAACAACTTCCAAACGTTTTTGAATACGAACCGCCCTAATTCCAAACATACTTTTCACATCAACAATTCCTACTCCGCGTACTTCCATGAAATGTTCTACCAGGTTCGTGCCGGAACCCATTAAAATCCCCTCTCCTTTTTTTGTTAATATAACAACATCATCGGCTACAAGCCTATGTCCCCTTTCAACCAAATCTAAGGCCACTTCGCTTTTACCTACGCCGGATTTGCCTGTAAATAACATGCCTGTTCCGTAAACATCGACAAAAGAGCCGTGGATTGAAATCCTCGGGGCAAATTGATCGTCTAGAAAATCGCCTACAAAATAAGATGTTTTAGTAGTTGAATATTCGGTTGAAAAAATAGGTATGTTATGTTCGTTTGCTAAAGAGATTAATTCGGGAAAAGCCTTGTTGTTATTTGTAATAATTATACAAGGAATTTTAAATCCCATCAATTTATTTATTGCGTCGTATCTTTTCTTTTCAGTTAAATGAGAAAGATATTTAATTTCCGTATTTCCAAAAAGTTGAATTCTTTTGCAAGAAAACAAATCCACAAACCCGGCCAATGCTAAACCGGGTCTGTGAATATTGGGTTCTGAAATATGAATGTTGCTCAAATCATTTACTTTATTCAATAATTTAAGCTTAAATTTATTTTTTGTGTTCTGATAAAAAAAGTCTAAAGTTATTTGTTTTTTTTGAGTGATATTTTTATCTGTTATTTCAACCATACTATTGAGCTCTTTTTATAGTAATTTTTTTTGTTTTGATTTTTTTTACCTGCCTTTCCAATTTATCTACTGCTTGTGAAACGGATTTCTGAAAATCTTCGCTCGATTCGGAAACTTTAATGGTTTTTCCGGGAAGTAAGGCAGTTATATCAACTGTCTTTATACTGTCTTTAGGATGTGTAAAGCTTAATACTACATCTACATCAAGAATTTCATCATTATACCTTTCTAATCCATTAATTCTTTTTTCAATGAATTCTTTTAATGAATCTTTAACTTTAAATTTTCTAGAAGTTATTTGTAGTTTCATAGCAACTCCTTTTTCTAAGATTTTGGATGTGCTTTTTTGAAAGTGTTTTTAAGTCTTTCAATACTAACATGTGTATATATTTGCGTAGTTGACAAATTTTCGTGACCTAAAATTTCTTTTACTGCTAAAAGATCGGCATCATTGTTTAGCATATGGGTAGCAGCACTATGACGCAATACATGGGGGCTTTTCTTTTTAATATCCGAAACTTCGGAGATATATTTTTTCACAAATCTATAAACCAATTCGGGATATAATTGCTTCCCTTTTGGAGTTTTCAGCAAATAATCTTGTGGTGAATTGTAATTTTGTGTTTTCATATATTCAGCAACAACCAGCAAAGATTTTGTGCCGACCGGTACAATTCTTTCTTTGGAGCCTTTACCGAAAACACGTAAATATTTTTGTTCAGTATTTAAATCCGATATTTTTAGCGAGCATAATTCGGAAACCCTTAGTGCGCAGCCATACAATAGTTCGAATATAGAATTTATTAATTTAGCTTTATTTTCCTCTTCGGTTTTAAAGGTCAATTTATAAATTTTTAACAAAGAATCAAGGTCAATTGTTTCAGGTAAATTCCGTTTTATTTTCGGATTCGATATTTCCTTTAATATATTTTTATTCAGCAAATCATTTTTCAATGCAAATTCGAATAAACTTCTTAAGGCCGAAAGTTTTCTTGAAATTGAAGTTTTTTTTAATTTTTGTTCGTTTAAAGTTACAATGTATTTTCGTATAAAATTAGTAGTAATTAAAGTTATATCGGTTATTTTTTTTTCAACACAAAATGTTGCAAATTGTGTTAAATCGGTTTTATAAGATTGCAGAGTGTTTTTTGAAACTCTTTTTACAGACGACAATTCATTTAGAAATAAATCAATAATTTTTGTGATATTGTCAATAATCATAAATAGCCAATGCTTTTTTAATACTATCGTTTTTTAATTAAACAAAATTTAATTTAAATTTAAACGATTATTTTTCATCGGTATCTGATTTTGGAATTGTCCAACTAGAAAAATCGCATTCAGGATAATTACTACAGCCAAAAAAGGTTCTACCTCTTTTGGTTTTTCTTGTAACAATATCGCCTGTTTTACATTTAGGGCATTTTATATCAAGAGTAATCTGTTTGGTATATTTGCATTCGGGATAATTTTCACAACCAATAAATTTACCGTAGCGGCTGTTTCTAATCATTAACTTTGCCCCGCATTCCGGGCAAGTT
>CAZCBD010000165.1:0-5947 GCA_964496755.1 uncultured Melioribacteraceae bacterium | reverse complement strand
AGATAACAAACGTTTATGAAGTTTCTGATTTATTGGCGGTTGTTCTGGAAAATGAAAAGGCAAAAGATAAATTGGTTAGAAAAATTTGTAGAAATGAACATACTCAAGAATTATTGGATTATTTGTTCCATCTTTCTTCTAAACAATTAGCTAAAGAACTGATAGAAGGAGTTCCGTTACGCAAAAATACTTTAACAAAATATCTGAGTAAAGAAAGATATATTCTAAGACCATTACATAATTTCTTTTTTATGCGCGATGCTTCTATGGCAATAAGAAATAAAGTTCTTATTGGAAAGATGGCAAATAAAGTTCGTGAAAGAGAGGCTCTGATAATGGAAGCAATTTTTAATTGCGAACGCTTATTTGATACCACAACCGTTAATCCGAATGAGGTTGATAATCCTGAAAAAATAACAATCGAAGGTGGCGATGTACTTGTTGCAAGAGAGGATATTCTATTGATCGGGTTGTCTGCAAGAACGTCTTCTCATGGCATTGATTTTATTATTCAATATTTAAAACAATTTGGTGAAAAAAGACACATTCTGGTACAAGAACTTCCTCATAGTCCGGAATCTTTTATTCATTTGGATATGGTCTTTACACTCCTTGATACTGATAAATGTATGATTTATGAACCGGTTATTTTAGATCCGAATAAATTCAAAACAATACATATTGAAATTGATAACGGAAAGGTTTCGTTTATAAAAGAGAAAAATAATTTGCTTGAGGCTTTGTCAGCTTTGGGAATGGATTTGAAGCCAATTTATTGCGGTGGAGTTTCAGATCGATGGACACAGGAAAGGGAACAGTGGCATAGTGGCGCAAATTTTTTTGCCGTTGGTCCGGGAAAGTTATTCGGATACGATAGAAATTTAAATACTATTGAGGAATTGAATAAAAACGGATTTGAGATTATTAGTGCACAAGATGTAATTAATGGAAAAACTAATCCGAACGATTTTAACAAATATATAGTTACAATAAAAGGTTCCGAGCTGGCAAGAGGTGGCGGTGGATGCCGTTGTATGACAATGCCAATTAGCAGGAAACCTATTTAACATAATAAAATTGGGGGTTTTATGAGACCGCTTAAAAAATTGCTAAAATTTACAGGTTATTCAATGCTTTTAATGTTAAGTGCTTTATTAATTAATTCGTGCAATAATTCATCAAATATGACACCGCCAAAAGCAAAAAAAATTCCTCATAAAATGGTGGAGTTTGGTAACGAAAGAATTGACAATTATTATTGGTTAAATCAAAGAACTAATCCGGAAGTAATTAAATATCTTGAGGATGAAAATGCATATCTGAATGCTAAAATGGCTCATACCAAGAATTTACAAAAAAAACTATATGATGAAATGGTTGGTCGGATTGTTCAAGATGATGAATCGGTTCCTTATTTGGATAATGAATATTTTTACTACACTAGATATGAAAAGGGAAAAGAGCATCCTATTTATTGTCGTAAGAAAAGTAATTTGAAATCGAAAGAAATTATTATTCTGGATGTAAATAAACTTGCCGCAGGTCATAAATATTACAAAGTTTCCGGTCGTTCGGTTAGCACAAATAATGAGTGGCTTGCCTTTGGTGTGGATACGCTAAGCAGAAGAATTTATACGATACATTTTAAAAATCTGAAAACAGGGGAAGTTATTTCCGAAAATATTCCGAATACTACAGGATATGCTGTTTGGGCTAATGATAACAAAACACTTTTTTATTCAACTAAAGATAGTACTCTAAGGCCATTTAAAATCTTTAGGCATACCCTTGGTACCGATCCGAAAAACGATACTGAAATTTATACTGAAAATGATCCTACCTTTAGAACTTTTGTAACTAAAAGCAAATCTGGCGAATTTATTTTTATAGGATCATCTCATACTTTGGCATCGGAATATAGATTTATTAATGCTAATAAACCATACGGAAAATTTAAAATTATTCAACCTAGAATTATGGGATTAGAATATTCGGTTGCTCACTTCGGAAATTATTTTTATATCAAAACAAATTTGAATGCGGAGAATTTCAAATTGGTGAAAACTCCAATTAACAAAACAAATAAAAAATATTGGAAAGATGTTATATCACATCGAAAGGATGTTTTACTTGATGATTTTGAATTATTTAAAAAATATTTAGTGTTGGCCGAAAGGGCAAATGGAACAACCAGATTGCGGGTAATTAGTTGGGATGGCAAAAAAGATGAAATTATCAAGTCGGATGAAGATGCATATACGGTTTCAGTATCTGTGAATAAAAATTTTAATACTAATCTTTTAAGATATAATTATACTTCACTAACTACTCCGAGTACGGTATATGATTATAACATGGATACAAAAGAGAAAACAATTCTAAAACAAGCAAAAGTTTTAGGCGGTTATAATCCGGCAGATTATAAATCAGAAAAAATATATGCTATTGCAAAAGATGGTGTTAAAATTCCAATATCTATTGTTTATAAAAAGGGGTTGAAAAAAGATGGTAATAACCCGGCTTTAATTTATGGTTATGGTTCCTATGGTGCCAGTATGGATCCATATTTCAGTAGCGCCCGTTTAAGTTTACTTGATAGAGGTTTTGTTTATGCAATTGCTCACATACGAGGCGGACAAGAAATGGGTAGATGGTGGTACGAGCAGGGAAAAATGTTAAACAAAAAAAATACCTTTACCGATTTTATTGCTTGTTCAAAAAAATTAATTGAAGATAAATTCACAAATTCGCAAAAATTAGCTGCAATGGGTGGAAGTGCCGGCGGATTGTTAATGGGTGCAATCATTAATATGAGTCCTGAAACCTATAAAGCGGTTATTGCTGCCGTACCTTTTGTTGATGTTGTAACTACAATGTTAGACGAGAGTATTCCACTTACAACCGGCGAGTATGATGAATGGGGTAACCCTAACATAGAAAAATATTATAGGTATATTCTTTCCTATTCACCTTACGATAATGTTGAGGCGAAAAATTATCCTGCGTTGTTGGTTACTACCGGATTACATGATTCGCAGGTTCAATATTGGGAACCGGCAAAATGGGTTGCTAAATTAAGGGAAATGAAAACAGACAAAAATCTTTTACTTTTACATACCAATATGTCGGCCGGCCACGGTGGCTCGGCAGGTAGGTTTGAGCGCTACAAGGAAATAGCTCTTGAATATGCTTTTATAATTGATCAAGTAAAATAGCGGATTAATAAACAATAATAGATTAGGGCGACTTTTAGTCGCCTTATTTTTTTTAAACTTTAAAAAGGAAGATTTATTCATTATTTTTAGCGTATGAAAAAAAATATTTTTTATACTAAATCAAACCACCATTTATAACTCATCCGAGTAATCTCTCAAAATTTATTAATTAAAATTAATGGAAAACAATGAGTCTAATTAAAGAAATAAATAGACGCAGAACACTTGCGATTATTAGTCATCCGGATGCCGGTAAAACTACATTAACCGAAAAGTTCCTTTTATTTGGAGGGGCTATTCAAGTAGCCGGTGCTGTTAAATCAAATAAGATAAAAAAAACGGCAACTTCGGATTTTATGGAAATTGAACGACAAAGAGGAATTTCTGTATCCACTTCGGTTATGTCTTTTATGCATAATAATATTAAAATTAATCTTTTAGATACTCCCGGGCACAAAGATTTTGCTGAAGATACCTACAGAACTTTAACAGCTGTTGATAGTGTGATTTTAGTGGTAGATTCCGTTAAAGGTGTAGAGGAACAAACCGAAAAGTTAATGGAAGTTTGCCGAATGAGAGATACTCCTGTAATTGTTTTCATAAATAAAATGGATAGAGAGGGAAAAGATCCGTTTGATTTATTAGATGAGTTGGAAAAGAAATTAAATATAAATGTGCGCCCCTTAACTTGGCCGGTGAGCAAAGGAATTAACTTTAAGGGTGTTTACAATTTACATAAAAGTGAATTTAATATATTCACGGCGAACAAAACAAAGTTGGACGATGATATGTTTGCTGTAAATAGTTTAAATGATCCTAATCTTCGCTCTTTTATCGGACTTGAATATTTGGAAAAATTAAAAGAGGACGTAGATTTAATTGAAGGAGTATTTGATGACTTTAAAAAAGATGATTATTTAAAAGGAAATCTTGCTCCTGTTTTTTTTGGAAGTGCATTGAATAATTTTGGCGTTAAAGATTTATTAGATATTTGCACCGAAATAACGCCAACTCCAAAACCACGAGAAACGAATAATGGAATAATAAATGCTACGGACCCTAAGTTTAGTGGATTTGTTTTTAAAATACATGCCAATTTAGATCCTAATCACAGAAACAGATTAGCCTTTATGCGTATTTGTAGTGGTAAATTTGAACGAAATAAATTTTTTCATCATGTTAGATTGAATAAAAAATTCAGATTTGGTTCTCCCGCACAATTTATGGCGCAAGATAAAACTATTATCGAAGAAGCTTATCCGGGTGATGTAATAGGATTATACGATACTGGAAATTTCAAAATTGGAGATACTTTAACCGAAGGTGAAAATTACACCTTTAAAGGAATACCAAGTTTTTCACCCGAGATTTTCAAATTACTGGTAAACAATGATCCAATGAAATCTAAGCAACTGGATAAAGGAATTATACAGTTAACCGATGAAGGCGTTGCACAATTATTTGTGCAAGAAATTGGAAATAAAAAAATTATTGGTACGGTAGGAGCGTTGCAATTTGACGTTATTAAATACAGATTGTTAAATGAATATGGTGCTGCATGTTCTTTTTCACCTCTTTCATTTCACAAGGCATGTTGGATAACTTCTGAAGATGAAAATGCGATTGATGATTTCATAAGGTACAAACCGGAAAATATTGCTAAGGATAAAGACGGTAATTATGTTTATTTTGCAGAATCGCAATGGATGTTAGATAAAACAATAGAGGCAAATCCGAAATTGGAATTCCACTTTACTTCCGAATTAAATAAATGAAATATAAAACACTATTAATAAAGGGGAAGATTCCCCTTTATTAATTTCTAAGTATAAGGTTTTAAAATTTCAATTAATTCTTTAATAGCGCCAATCAAATTATTTCTTTTTTCTTTAGGTAAGTTTTTTAAGATATCAATATGCAGTTGCAAATGACTTTTATCCAATTCGCTAATTAAAGGTCCGGCCTTAGCAGTTAAAGAAACAATAATATTTCTTCTATCATTAGGATCAGCTTCCCTTGTAATGAATCCTTTTTTTTCTAATGATGTTAAAATATGTGTGATTCTTCCTGCAGTAATAGGCAAATGCGATGCAATTTCTTTAATTGGTAAATTATCCGAAATTACAAACAATCGGAGACATTTGAATTCTGTTGGAGTGATGCCAAATTGAGAAGCAAAATAATTTTCTTTTTCATTACATGTTTGAGCAATAAGGCAAGATAATTCTGCTAATTGCATTCCATCTTTTTCTAAATCTTTATCCTGTTTCATTTCTCGTTCTTTCATATTACTTTATTAAAATAAATTTTTTATAGTGCAATATAAATAATATCGTTTATTAAAATCATTAGTTTAATAATAAATTTAATAAATAATTAAGGAAAAAATTCCTATTTTAATTTCTAAATTTTTTTTGATCGGAGAAAATTGATTGAAAATAGTAGTTACCGGAGGAGCGGGTTACATAGGTTCACATTTTGTGAAATTGCTAACTGAAAAGAAAGCAGATGTTTTTGTTTTGGATAATTTAAGCCGCGGGCATATTGAGTCTGTTTCACAAAAAGCATTATTTGAAAACATTGATTTGTTAAATTATCAAAAATTATTTCAAGCTTTAAATAATATTAACCCTGATATTATTGTACATTTTGCCGCTTTTGCTTACGTTGGAGAATCAATAGAAAAACCGGAGCTTTATTACGAAAATAATGTTGTAGGAAGTTTAAATTTA
>CAZCBD010000164.1:0-5954 GCA_964496755.1 uncultured Melioribacteraceae bacterium | reverse complement strand
AGACGGAATTCAACTCTTTCATCAATGCTTGCATTGGTTTAAAACTTTCCGGAATGTTATTTACATCTTTTGGCAAAGGGGCAAAATAATCGCGGTTAATTGTGCAACCGACTAATTTTTTTGTGTCTTTCTTAAATATTCCGCTCGATAATTTATATTTCAATGAATCAACCGTATAGATTTCAATAAATTTTTTAAAATCATTTTGAGTAATATTTAAGGCGGTTGTAATTGGTTCGCTATTAGTAAAAGTGGTGGTAAGTAAATCGATTACTTCTGCAATATGGGTTTCATTTAATATTTTTAATTCAAAGTTCATAATATTAACGTTAATAATTTTAAGTTCGAAAATTATTTTCTATTTCTTCTAATTTTGCACTAAGTTCCGTCCATGAATCAAAACTTTTATCGAGTTCAGACTTAATTTGTTCGTATTCAATATTTTTTTTCTTTGCTACATTTGGGTTTGTGAATATAGCAGGATCGGCCAATTCTTTTTCAATTATTTCCTTTTTTTCTTCAAGCAAATTAATTGATGTTTCAATATCATTAATTTGATTAATGAGATTTTTAGTTGCTTTATATTTTTTTTGACGCAATTCCGCTTCAAGTCTTTTTTGTTCTTTCCTTTTGTTTTCCTTTGTTTCAATTTTATTTTGTGCGGAATTAAAACTTCTGTCAAGTTCATTTCCGGAGTTAATTAAGGATTGTGGATTTGATTTTTCCAAATAATAGTCGATATCTCCGGAAAATACTTTTAATCTACCGTTTCTAATTTCAACAACTTTTGAAACCAAGCCACGTAGGAAATCAATATCATGCGATACAATAATTGAAGCTCCGGCAAAATTTTGCAAAGCTTTTTTTAAAACGGTTTTTGAAGATTCATCTAAATGATTGGTAGGTTCATCTAGAATAATTAAATTAGCCTTTTTTAACAAGATTTGAGCAAGTGAAACTCTGCTTTTCTCGCCACCACTTAGCACTTTAATTTTTTTAAAAACATCATCGGCCGAAAAAAGAAAAGAACCTAAAAGAATTCTTAATCGCGGAATTGTTAATTCAGAGCCGACCGAAGAAACTGTTTCTAAAATATCCAAATCAGGTTCAAGCACATTAGCAGCTTCTTGAGCGTAATAGGATACAATTGTATTTGAACCGAAAATAATTTCTCCGTGTGTTTGATTCAATTTGCCGGCTATAATTTTGGCTAATGTAGTTTTGCCTGCACCGTTTGGGCCCACAAAAGCTATTTTTTCATTTCGTTCAACCTTAAAGTCTAAATTTTCAAAAATAAAATTATTAGAATCGTAAGACATTGAAATATTTTTTAATTCAACGGGATAAATACCACTTCTGGGTGGTTCCGGAAATCTTATTGATATTTCTTTTTCGTTTTTTATTGGTTCAACAAGTTCCATTTTTTCAAGCTGTTTAATTCGGCTTTGAACTTGTTTTGCCTTTGTTGCTTTGTATCGGAATCGTTCAATAAATTTTTCAGTTTCTTTGATTTTTTGCTGTTGCTGTGCAAATTCATTTTCTAATTGTTTATCTCTTTCGATCTTAAATTTTAAGAATTTATTATAATTACCATTAAACAGATTTATTTTTGAATTAAAAATTTCAAGAGTTTTTGTAGTTACTTGATTTAAAAAAGATTTGTCGTGCGATACAATTAGAAGAGCGGACTTTGAATTATTTAAGAAATTTATTAACCATTGGAGTGTATCAATATCTAAATGGTTTGTAGGTTCATCCAAAAGAATTAAATCATTGTCTGCAATCAAGATTTTAGCCAGCTCAATTCGCATATGCCAGCCACCGGAAAATTCATTTGTGTTTTTATTGAAATCTTTTTCCGTAAAGCCCAAGCCGGATAGTATCTTTTTTATTTCGGATTCTTTTTTATAGTAATCAAGCTCTTCCTTTTCATGATTTATTTCGCCTAATCGTAATGTTAATTTATGTTTGTCTTTTTCAGAAATATTTTGATTTAATTTTTCGTTAATTTCTGTTTCTTCATTTTCAAGTTTAACTAAATCGGTTAATGACGACCATACTTCATTAAAAAGGGGATTGGGTTTAATTTGTGAAAATTCTTGTTGCAGATATCCGATTTTAATATTGTTTTGACGTTGAATAAAACCGCTTTCAGGTTCTTCAATTCCGGCAAGAAGTTTTAATAAAGTTGATTTACCGGTACCATTGGCGCCAACTAAGGCTAGTTTATCATTTTTATTAATTTTAAAATTAGCATTATTAAATAAATATTTGCCGTCAAATTGAATAGCCAAATCAATTACATCAATCATAGAATCCTTAAAAATTAAATTACTTAAGTTGCAAAAATACGAATAAATTTATTTTCTTATTATTGCAATTTTAGTAAATCCTATTTTTGATGCTTCTGAGTCGAAAGCTACAACAATATAAATACCGGAGGAAACAAGGTTGCCGTTCTTATTCTTACCATCCCAAGTAGCGATATTACCACCCGGAGATTCAAATTCAACTACAAGCTCACCGGTTACCTTCAGAATTTTAATGGTTGAGTTTTCAACTAATCCTTTAATGTTTATATGCGTATTTGTACCGTTTAGAATAAATGGATTCGGGTAAACATAAAGTTTATCGAAACTCTTTTCAGGGGCTATGGCAACTGTTTCAAAAGAAACCAATCCTTGTCTTGTTCCAACATAGACGGTTCCGTTCTTATTGTTAATAGCGATACTGCTAATATTATCCGAAGGAAGAGGGCTATTATTTTTATCAAAATGTTTAATTAATTGATAACCATCTGCGGATACGTAAAACAGCCCCTCTGAAGTTCCAACCCATTTATTGTTAATAGGATCAACTGCTATTACGTTAACATTTTTTTTGTAAAGGGGGCCATAAAGAGTTTTAATTAATTTTGGTTGCGAAGGTTCCGAAATAATATCTATGCCGTTTTGATGTCCAACCCACAAGGTATTTCTTTTGTCAACAATTATAGTATTAATTGAATTTTCTCGAAGTCCGTCTTTGTTTGAAATATATCCCCAGATATCATCTTCCGGATTTTCGGGAGTATTCATTTCATTAAAATAGAATAATCCTTGTTTTTCTTTAATACCCGTAAACCATTTTGTGTTGCTTTTATCAATAGCCAAATGCATTAATTCCAGTGGTTGTTGTGCAATTGAATTGGGAAATGTAAAACTATACCATTTGCCGTCTTTGGTAAGCATCGACAGAGGTTCGTGTACGCCGGACCAGAAGTTTAAGATCCAAAGATTATTTTTTGAATCAACAGCTGCATCATCAATCACCAAAAAATTGTTGTCGAAAGGGATTCCAACCAAAGGTGTGTTCGAAACATCATAATTTGTTAAAATATTATTTTCGAATTTTGTAAATCCAATTCCCCAATTCAAAAAATATGTAGAGTTACCAAAGGACCTTACGTTGTGGTAATTATTACTTTTAATTTCCGAATAATTTTCTTTGTTAAATATTGTCCAATTAAGTCCGTCGAATTTATAAATACCGGTACCGGCACCATCACGACCGGTAGCAACAAATAGGTTGCCGGAATCATCTACCGATAAATTTTCAAAGTTATTTGTAAAAGGAAAGTCGGGTTTATAAAACTTGGTGTCGTTATTCTTTTCCAAAATTCCTTTATTTGTTGCAATAATTATTTTTGAATTATCAATTATAAAATCAAAGAAATTACAACTGTGGTTTTCATAAATGGTTTCGGAAGTTTGATTGTTTAAAATAACTAATCTATTGTTTTGAAGTAGGTGTATTTTATTATTAATTACTTTCAGTTGGATTATTTTATCTGTGGAATGATAATAAGAGGAGAAACTGTTATTATAAAATTTGTAAATAGTATTTTCGGTAGAGCAATAAATGTCATTATTAAATTTAAAAATTTTGATAGTTCTATTATTGAAATTATAACTTTTCCAGGAGTCGGGGGAAATTAAATTTGTGGCATTATTTTTTTGAATGGCTATTCCGTTTTCGGTAGCAACATAAATAAGTGCATCTTTAAAAACATAATTAACTTTTGTGTTAGTGGGGAAATTGCCGAATTTCAGATAGGTTTCTTCAAATAATTTATTCGAAATATTAATTTTAGAAATGCCGAAATCCGTGGCAATGAAGGCAGAATTGCCGGAAATTAGAATTTGATTAATTTGTTTTTTTGTTTTATTGGAATTATGAATGTCTAATATGGCCTGTACGTTTTCCGTATTCGGATCAATAATGTTAATATAACCTTCGGCGGTGCCTATCCAAATGTTGGAATTATTGTCAATAGCAATAGATGAAACGTTGTTTCCCGAAAGTCCGGTTGCCTTATTTAGTATTCTAAAGTTATTATAATCTAAGTCGTAAAAATAAATTCCGCCGGTGGTAGATACCCAGTATTGAGAATTGTTTTTTTCAATCTGTGTTGGAGTATTCAAAGAAATATGGCTTGCCCAGTTTTTGATATCTTGAGCAAATATAAAATTAAGGTATATAGTTATTGAAATAATAAAAAATTTTTTAATCATTTTAAGCCTAACATTTAAAAGTAGATTTTACAAATTTAACAATTTTATTTTTAGAGGATAGTGTAAAATTTAGGACCTGAGTTTAATCTAACGAAAGCATTTTCCTCATATTAGATACAACAGTGGGTTTAACGTGAAATTTACCAAAATTAAATTCATCATTTTTTTTGCCGCCATGGAAATCAGAGCCTCCTGATTCCAACAAACAGTATTGGTTAACAATGCCACGGTAATATTTTACCATATCGCCATTGTGAGAAGGATGGATTACTTCAATACCATCAATTCCAAAATCGATTAATTTTTTAAGAATTTCTTCGGGCATTTTTCCGGGATGTGCCACAAAGGAAAGTCCGCCTGCATCTGAAATTAATTTTAATGCGCTAAGTGGTGAAACATGAATCTTTTTTTCGTAAGCTGGGGCAAAATCGCCTATGTATTTATCAAATGCTTCAAAATAATTTTTGCAAATTCCTTTTTCCAATAATGCATTTGCAATATGCGGACGACCAACTGCAGAGTGTTTTGCTTTTGAAAGAATATCTTCAATAGTAATTTCAAGTCCAAGAATGTTCAATTTTTTTACAATTCTTTTAGCACGATGAAGCCTTTCATCTCTAAAAAAACTTAGATACTTTTGTAATTCATTACTATTGTGATCTATAAAATATCCCAAAATATGAACTTCTCTGTCTTCAATGTCAGTGCTTATTTCAAGTCCGGGAATAACGGTTATGCCCAATTCTTTACCGAACATTATTGCTCCTTCAATGGCGTTGATGCTATCATGATCGGTTATACTGATAGTTCGAATATTTTTTTTAGCTGCCATTCGTATAATTTCGAAAGGGGAGAAAGCGCCATCGGAATAAGTGGTGTGAATATGTAAATCTATTTTTTCTTTCAATAAATACTCAAACTAATAATTTAAATAACAGATAAATTTAGTTTCAAAAATTTAATATTAAACAAAAGTTTCTTTAAATTTTTCGTAATTCAGAATTTTTAACGAAGATCCTTCAAGTTCAATTAATCCTTTTTTTACAAATGAATGTAAGGTTCGAGAAATAGTTTCGCGCGAAGTACCGGCCATGTTTGCCAAATCTTGTTGTAACGGAAGTTTTTCAATTTCTACAATTCCCTGTTTGATTTTGCCAATATCGTCTGCAAGCTGAAGCACAACGGTGGCAACCTTTCCTTCGGCATCTTTAAGAGATAAAGCTTTAATTTTAAGATCAGCATCGCGCAGTCGCTTTGTTAACTCACGTAATAATGCAACCGAAATTTCCGGGTATTCATTTAATAAATTCAAAAATTCTATTCTTTGAATTATAAAAACTTCCGATTCCTCAAGCACTATAACCGTAGCCGAACGAGTCATTCCATCTAAAATTGCCATTT
>CAZCBD010000163.1:0-5958 GCA_964496755.1 uncultured Melioribacteraceae bacterium | reverse complement strand
GATAAAATTCTTCGTATAGATTATCATCATACAGGGGATAAGTCAACTGAAATTATTTCAATCGATCAATTATACAAATATGGAAAATGGAGTGGGAGCAAAAAAAATCTGTTAGATTATTTTAACAATGGAAAGTACTATGTTAAAATATTTGATGTTGAATCAAATAAATTGATTTTTTCAAAAGGTTTTGATAGTTATTTCGGTGAATATCAGTTAAGCGCGAAAGCCTTGAAAGGAATATCCAAAAGTTTTCATGAGACGGCAATTATTCCTTTGCCGATGCGGAATATTTTATTTACGATTGAAAAGAGGAACTCAAATAATAATCTGGAAAGGATATTTTCCGAGGAAATAGATCCGAATAGTGTTGAAATTCAAAATAAGAATTTTGCAACCGGTGATATAATTGTATATAGGCCGATAATCAACGGTCCCCCCGAAAATAAAGTGGATATTGCAATTATTGGTGATGGATATACTGAAAATGAAATTGAAAAGTTTAAATCCGATATTGATAAATTTATTAAAATTTTCTTTGGGCAGGAACCTTATAGGCATTTAGAAAATTGTTTTAATATTTACGGTGTTTTAAAAATCTCCAATGAAAAAGGGATTAGCGAACCAAGAGCCGGAATTTTTAAAAATACTGCAGTAGCAACAACTTTTAATTCATTAGGGTCGGAAAGATATTTGTTGACCGAAGATAATAAGGCTTTGCGTGATATTTCGGCGAATGTACCATATGACGCAATTGCGATTATGTGTAACCATTCAAGGTATGGCGGCGGCGGTATTTATAATTTTTATTGCACTTTCACTTCCGATAACCAATTTTCAGATTATTTGTTTTTACATGAATTCGGCCACTCTTTTACCGGATTGGCGGATGAATATTATACTTCGGCCACTGCATACGATAGAATGTTCAAACCGACCCTTGAGCCGTTAGAGCCGAATATAACTGCACTGCTGGAAGGGAGTAAGCTAAAATGGGAAAATCTTGTAGACAAAGATACTCAAATTCCAACTCCATGGGAAAAAGAAAAATATGATAAAGCAGATTATGCTTGGCAAAAAACAAGGCAAAAAATGAATGATAAAATTGCACAACTAAAGAGAGAAAAGGCAAACAAGGAGTTGATTTTTACAGCGGAAAAAGAGTATGCAGAGCTTGATGCCAAACGGGCAAAGCAAGTTGATGATTATTTAAAGAGTTGTGCAAGTTACGGAAAGGTTGGTGCTTTTGAAGGAGCCGGTTATTTATCGAAAGGTTTGTACAGACCAATGTTAGACTGCATAATGTTTTCCAAAGGGAAAAAACCGTTTTGCAAAGTTTGTCAATCCGCAATTGAAAGAGTTATAAAGTTTTATTGCGAGTGATTAAAAAATTTTTTCAATTGCCTCATTTATTGATTTTACCGGCAATAGATTTACAGGAATTTTTTTTGAAATATTTTCAAAATTTGTTGCCGGTAAAATTATATCTTCAAAGCCCAGTTTCAAAGCTTCGTTTACTCTTTGGTTGATATGCGAAACACTTCGCACTTCTCCGTTCAGCCCGATTTCACCTATTACAACAATACTGTTTTTAATTTTTTGATCTTTCAAGCTTGAAATAATGCTACAGCAAGCTGCTAAATCGGCAGCGGGTTCAAAGATTTTCATGCCGCCGGCAACATTTAAAAATACATTGGTAGTGCCTACTCGCATACCCGATCTTTTTTCAAGGACTGCAAGAAGAATTGAAAGTCGTTTATAATCAAATCCTGTTGCAAGTCGTTGTGGATTACCGAAGTGAGAAGGTGTAACCAAAGCTTGAATTTCAAGTAGGAGAGGGCGAGTGCCTTCCATACTTGCTGTTATTACTGTGCCCGAGGATGTAGTTGAGTGTTCATTCAAGAAAAGTTTACTTGGATTTGTTACTTCAATTAGTCCGGTGTCTCTCATTTCAAAGATCCCGATTTCATTTGTGCTTCCGTAACGGTTTTTTTGTCCGCGCAAAATTCTGAAAATATTATTTCTTTCACCTTCAAATTGAAGTACGGCATCAACAATGTGTTCAAGTACTTTTGGTCCTGCAATTACACCTTCCTTGGTTACATGACCGATTATTATAAATGTTGTGTTTGTTTTTTTTGCAAATTGCATTAACTCTAATGTTGACTCGCGGATTTGTGTTACGGTACCCGGGGCATTGTCTAAATTGCTTGAAAACATGGTTTGAATTGAATCGATGATAACAATTTTGGGTTTTACATTTTCAATAGCAGAAATGATAATATCAATATTGGTTTCGGCCAGGGCCAAAATATTTTTAGAGTTTGCCTTTAAACGTGTGGCACGGATGGAAATTTGTTTTAATGATTCTTCGCCGGTAACATATAAAACCTTTTCCCCGATTTTTTCAGCCATCTGAAGTACTAATGTGGATTTACCTATTCCCGGGTCGCCTCCTATTAGAATAACAGAGCCGTTGATTAATCCGCCACCCAAGACTCTATCAAATTCTGAAATGTTTGTTCTAATACGAAATTCTTGCTCAACGTTTTGTTCGGATAGATTAACTATGTTTTTGTTCGGATTAAAAATTATTTTTTGTGTGATAGTTTTTTTTTCGGAAAGTTCTTCCGAGAAGGTGTTCCACTCTCCGCAATCAGGACATTTACCAAGCCACTTAAATGACTCGAATCCACATGCGGAGCAAACATATTTTAATTTTACTTTTGCCATTTATCTTTCCGTACGTTTTACAAAATTCTTAATTACACTATTATTATTGACTAAAAGTTCATCAGGTGTTCCTTCGAAGTAATTTTTGCCATCATGAAATAAAATTACTTTATCGGCAATATTTTTAACTGTAATCATATCATGTGTAACAATTATTGAAGTAACATTAAGCCGATTGGAAAGATTAAAAATTAATTTATCAATTGCATCTGAAGTTACGGGGTCAAGCCCGGTAGTAGGTTCGTCGTATAAAATAATTTGGGGGTCGGTAATTAAAGCCCTTGCCAACCCGATTCTTTTTTTCATTCCACCAGAAAGCTCGGCCGGTTTTAGATTTTCAGTGCCGGGTAATTCAATAAGTTCTAATACATGTTCAACTTTGCTTTGCAATTTGCTTTTGCTAATTTCAAAATTGCTTTCAACTAAAGGTAGAGTAATGTTTTCGAAGACAGTCATTGAATCAAATAGAGCAGCTCCTTGAAATAAAAAACCGAGAGACTTACGCAAATCAACCAATTCGGAATACGTAAGCGAGGCTAGATTCTTGTTGTTGATAAATATATTTCCGGAATCAGGTTTTAAGAGACCGGCTATTAATTTCAATGTAACGCTTTTTCCGCATCCGCTGGGGCCAATAATAGCTGTCGATTTTCCTTTTTCAATATTCAAGTTTAAATCTGAGAGCACGTTTTTGTTTTCGAATGATTTATAAATATTTTTTAGTTCGATCATGTTATAAAATAATTTAGATTAAATTTTGTTTTAAATATAGGAAAGTAAAATATGGCAATCTATGAATTTGTTAAAATAAAAAAGCAGGGATAAACCCTGCTTTGTAGAATATATTTTGAGGTCAAATTATTTTTTTGCAAGAGTATTAACCATTCTTCCAACATATGTAATAACATTTTCTAAATCCGATAAAGAATTTAAATATAACATGCTGGTTCTAGGGCTTTCGCCTGAGGTTTTAATTCTTTCAATTTGATTGTTTGCAAATTCAGAAAGCTTAACAATAATTTCATCTTCCATAAATCGTAGTCTTTCTAATTGTTCGAAGTTTTTATTTTTTAAAATTTCTCCGGCAAAATAAAAATACTCGGAAACAGAAGCGAATATTTGATTGAATTCATTTAATTGGTTTTCCGAAAGTGTACGATGATTGTTATTAATATGATCATAAATATTACTTGTTAAGTTCAGCAATCTATTAGAAGCCGCTTGAAGTGATGTAATAACTTTTCCGAATCTTTTATGAATTTTTAGATCTTCCAATTTGTAAAGTTCAATACTAGTTAAAATCAAGCTGGTAATGGAGTTAGATTTTTTGCGTAATTTTTTGCCCTGTTTGCGAACGGATTTCAGAATATTTCTGTCTTCGTTAATTAGACCTTCAAATGTATTTTTTAAAGTATTAGGAATAGAATTAACATAATCAATAATTTCACTATTTATTGTTGCTAACATTTCAGGCAAAGATTTTATTTCCTTGTTAATCGAGGTTTCATTTTCTTCTTTTTCTCGTTTTTTATGAATTAAGTGAGTTCTGAAAAGTATAAATGCAACAAAACCTATCAGTATAAATATTGCAATATTACCGCCGAAGTATAGAATAGTGGCAAGAATAAAAGCTGAAGTAAATGCACTAAAGGCAGTAAAGAACCAACCGCCGATTACAGTAAGAACACCATTAACTCTGTATACCGCACTTTCTCTGCCCCAAGCTCTATCGGCAAGAGAAGTGCCCATTGCAACCATAAAAGTAACATAAGTTGTAGATAGCGGCAGTTTAAATGATGTTGCAATTGAAATTAAAATGCTTGCAACCATCAAATTATTTGAAGCTCTAATTAAATCGAATGCAGGTTTATCTTCAGCATTTGAAATGCTTATTAATTCTTTCTCTTGAGCAAATCGGGCGTTTACAAAATCTTGAAAAGCATTTGGCGTTATTGCTTTAATAGTGTTTACAAAATTGATACTCATTCTAACAAAGGCTCTTGCAAGAGGGGAAGATTCAAAACGCTCTAAACCGTCGTTCTGACGGGCTAAATTAACTTCGGTTTTTGTAACCGATCGAGCTTTTTTCGAAAACCATATTGTAATTACCATTATTATGCCGGCAATTAAAAGTAATGCCGTTGGTGTTATTACTTTTCCTTTTAAGCCAACCATTAGTAAGGATTCTGGATTTGAACTTTCGGTACCCAGTAAATAAGAGCTGAAGCCGGCTAAAGGTACTCCTATAAAATTCACCAAATCATTTGCGGCAAAAGCTAATGCAAGAGCGAATGTGCCGATTAAAACTATACCTCTAAGAATATTGGCTTTTGTGAAAAATAAAATTATTTGCAAAAATATAGCCCAAAAAACCAAACTGATTCCAATTAATGTAGCTGTATTTGTTTTAATCCAATGAACTTCTTCACTTGATAAAAACGAAGTGCCTTTTGCTCCTTTAATTAGAATAAAATATGTGATTGCAGTTAAGGCTACACTTCCCCAAAGAGCTCCGAAGTATTTTATATTTTTTTTGAAATTAAATGAAAATAATATTCTTGTTAGAAATTGCATTATTGCGCCAACTGAAAAAGCTACAATAACCGATAGTAGAATGCCACTTATAATTACCAGCGCTTTTCCTGTATTTATATAATTGATAATATTTGCAAAATCTCCGTTGGACTCGGCTATTTTTAATGTTGAAACAGCTACGGCGGCTCCAAGCAGTTCAAAAACAATGGAAACTGTAGTTGATGTTGGCATTGCAAAAGTGTTGAATAGATCTAACAATAGAACATCGGTTAACATTACTGCAAGAAAGATGATCATTATTTCGTTAAGGTAAAACATATCCGGATGGAAAATTCCTTTACGGGCTACTTCCATTAAGCCGCTCGAGAATGTTGTGCCCACTAAAATTCCTAAACTTGCAACCAAGATAATAATATGACGAGGTGCCACTTTTGACCCGATTGCTGAGTTTAGAAAATTTACGGCATCGTTACTTACTCCAACAATTAAATCGCTTATAGCCAGTATAAATAATACTATTACTATAATTAGATAAATGTCCATTTATTACTCCAAGTAAATAAAATACATTAACATTGCAGTATAAGAATATTTTAATTTTTTTAATGTTAAGTTATTGTTAAATTTTTGCTATGTATATTGAATACTACTCAAATGTTTTTTTTGAAGGAGCACATAATGAAAAAAATC
>CAZCBD010000162.1:0-5979 GCA_964496755.1 uncultured Melioribacteraceae bacterium | reverse complement strand
AAATAAAAAAGTAAAAATAATTAAAATACATAACCTGAAAGATGTAGAAAAATGTAACGTTGTTTTCATTTGCAAGGGGTGTAAAATCAATCTGAAAAAATTGATTGCAACTGCTCAAAAAAATAATATTCTAACTATTGGCGAAAGCAGAGAATTTATTAATTCAGGTGGAATTATTAGTTTTTACCTTGAACTTGGTAAACTTCGTTTTGAAATTAACGAAACCGCTATCAAAAAATATGACCTCGTTATAAGTTATCATTTATTAAAGTATGCACGTATTGTTTCCATCGAGGATTAAATGGAATTTTTGAAAAAAAATTCTATCAGAAATAAACTGATAGCAATTATATTTACCGTAACATTTTTTTCCTTAGCAACCGGATTTATTATAATAGCACTTAACGCTTCCGATATTTTTCACAAGGAACAATTTAATAATGCTCTTCTAAACACGGATCTATTAAGCAAAAACTGTGTTTCGCCTCTTATCTTTAAAGATAAATCAGGGATACACGATATAATTAATGCCAGTTTGGAAATTAATTGGATTGACGGGATAATAGTCTTTGATGAACAGAATCAACCGTTTTCATTAAAAATAAAAAATTATAATTACGAAAGACATTTTACCGAAGTCTATTCAGATACTATTTATGAAGTGAATAACTATTTTTTTGTTTTTAAACCTATTGTCTACAAGAAAAAAAAGCTAGGAACAGTTTTTCTAATAGCTAATCAAGAATATGTGCGAGAAAAAATAGGTGATTTCATTGTTACATTAAATCTGATTTTTCTTTTAATTTTAATACTATCCTATTTTATTTCTCTCAGACTTCAGAAAATTATTTCCGAACCAATATTAAAACTTGCTAAAATTACCCATAAAATTTCTAGGGAGGGAAATTATTCCTTTCGGGCAAAAAAAGATTCCGATGATGAAATAGGAATCTTGTATGACAGATTTAATTTTATGCTCGAAAAAATTGAAGAAAGACAAATTGAAGTAGATAAAACAATGTCTTTGTTCAAGGAAAGTGAAGAAAAAATCCGTGCTATTTTTAATCAGACTTTTCAGTTTATTACTTTACTAAATAATTCAGGGAAAATAATTGAATTTAATCATGCCTTTTTAGACGAGTTAAAAATAGATAGGCAAAATATTTTACATAAATTTATTTGGGAAATTTTTTGGGAAGCGGATCAATTAAAAAAACAAGAAGAAATTAAAGCATTTATTGCGGACGCTAAATGCGGCAAGTTCGTAAGATTTGAAATGAATGTTAATAAAAACAATAAAGAATTGTTTTTTGATTTTTCAATAAAACCGATTTATGAAAACAATAAAGTGAAATTTTTAATTTTAGAAGGTCGTGATATTACAGACAGAAAAATTGCGGAAAACGAGATCATAAAATTGAATGCCGAGCTTGAAATGAGGGTAAAAAAAAGAACCGAAGTATTAAAAAATATAAATAAAGAATTAGAAGCATTTTCTTATTCGGTTTCGCATGATTTAAGAGCACCGCTCCGAAGTATAGATGGACTTAGTCAGGCTTTGCTGGAAGATTATAGCGATAAATTAGATGAACAAGGAAAAGATTATTTAAAACGTGTTAGAAATGCCTCTCAAAAAATGTCTGATTTAATTGATGATATTTTAAAATTATCCAGAATCAATAAAAATGAACTTTCAATTGAAAAAGTTAATATTTCGGAATTGGCAAATGAAATAGTTATGGAATTAACAAGGGCGTTTAAAAAAAGAGATGTTTTAATCGAAAATATTTTTATTGAAAAAAATATGTTCGCTTTTTGCGATAAAAAATTAATGAAAATTGCCTTAGAGAATTTAATTGAGAATGCATTTAAATACACATCAAAAAATATTGAAAGAATTATTGAAATTAATGTTAAGTTTAATGAAAACGGAGAAAATATTTTTTATGTCAAAGATAATGGTGTAGGTTTTAATATGAAGTTTGCTGATAAAGTTTTTTCGGCTTTCCAAAGATTGCATTCACAAAATGAATTTGAAGGTACCGGAATTGGTCTTGCAACAGTAAAAAGAATTCTTAACAGGCATCATGGTAGGATTTGGGTGGAAAGCAAAGAAGGCCAAGGTACAACTTTTTATTTTACTTTAAATTAGGTTCACAATGAATAAAAAAACTATAGTATTGATTGAAGATAATCTGGATGATGAGCTTTTAACAATAAGAGCATTAAAGAAAAATAATATTTCAAATGAAATTGTTGTTTTTAGAGACGGTGAAGAAGCATTAAATTGGATTTTAGGTAGAAATGATTATGCAAACAAATCTTCGGATAATTTACCGGTTTTTATTTTACTTGATTTACAAATACCGAAAATTGATGGTCTTGAAATACTGAAACATGTAAAATCCGATGAATTAATGAAAAAAGTACCCGTTATAATTTTAACAACAAGCACTGAAGAAATGGATATTGAAGAAAGTTATAAATTACATGCCAATAGTTATATTCGCAAACCTGTGGATTACGAAGAATTTACTTCTTTAATAAAATCACTTTCGGATTATTGGATAAATTTAAACCGAACTCACTTGTAAAAAATATTGAGTAATTATGCAAAAAATAAAAATATTATTCCTCGAAGATAATGAGGATGATGTTCTCTTAGTAAATAGACTATTGAAGAAAGGTGGTTTTTTAGTTGAATATAAAATTGTTCAAGATCAAAATGAATTTAAAAATGCCTTGTTTTTAGAATGGGATTTAATTATTGCCGATTTTAATTTGCCTTCTTTTTCGGGAATAGATGCACTTGAAATTTATAAACAAAAAAAATTGGATATTCCTTTCATTTTGGTCTCCGGAATTATTGGTGAGGAAATTGCAGTAGATGCAATGAAAAAAGGTGCGCACGATTATTTGAAAAAAGATAATTTGCAAAGATTAGTTCCGGCAATTAAACGAGAACTAAAAGAATATAAGATACGAGTAAAAAACAAAATAGCAGCCGAGCAGATTAAGGAAAGCGAAACAAGATACAGAGAATTAGTAGAATCTTCACCGGTTGGTATAATTATAATATCCTCAAGCAAAATAATTTTTGCCAATCCATCAGCTATTAGAATGTTGAAATATGAAAATTTAAATAAACTCTTACAAAAAGAAATAGGTGATATTTTAATTAAATCTCCGTCAAGTAAAAAATATTTGCAATTGCAAAACGAATCAGACAGTCACTTCGAAGCAAAAATGTTTTGTGCCGATGGGAGTTTTATTTATGCCGATGTTTCTACCGTATCGATTACATTTAATGATAAAAGCTCGATTCAAATTAATTTTAATGATATAACGTCAAGAAAGATTCTAGAGTTTAATTATAAAAAACTTAATAATGCTTTAATTCAAAGTCCTATTGCAATTGCTATTACAGATACCAAAGGGAAACCCGAATATTTAAATCCGAAATTTATTTCGCAAACCGGATATTCAATTGATGAAATAAAAGGTAAGGAGTTGGATATTTTTAAAAGAGGATATTTAACGGAAGAAAAATATAAATCTTTGATGAAAGCTGTTTTTAATTCTCAGGTTTGGTTTAATGAAGCAAAATGCAAAAAAAAGAATGGTGAATATTTTTGGCAGAATATTAAAGTAGCTCCAATTGTTGATGAACATGAATTAACAACACATTTGGTAGTATTAATGGAAGATATTACCGAAAGAAAAAAAATGGAGGTTGAATTAATTCAGGCAAAAGAAAAAGCCATTCAATCGGAAAAGTTGAAAAGTGAATTTCTTGCTCAAATGTCTCATGAAATTCGTTCTCCTATTAATGTTGTTCTGAGTTTTACAAATTTGCTTAAGGAAGAGATTTATGACAAAATTGATGACGAACTAAAAGATGGTTTTAAAATTATTGATGCGGCCGGACGTAGAATTATTAGAACAATAGATTTAATTTTAAATATGTCGGAAATACAAACCAATACATTCGAACTTGTTCCGAAACAAATTAACATTGTTGAAGAAATTTTGGAACCTCTTGTTCAAGAATATAAACATTTGGCTTTAGAAAAAGGATTGAATTTAATTCTGAATAAAAACACAGATAAAACATTGGTTTATGCCGATGAATATTCCATGTCTCAGATTTTTGCCAATTTAATTCACAATGCAATTAATTACACTGAAAAGGGAGAAATTAATTTAATAGTAAGTGATTTATCTTCAGATAAATTGCAAATTGAAATTAAAGATACCGGCATTGGTATTTCGGAAGAATATTTGCCTAATTTGTTTACCCCGTTTTCGCAAGAAGAACAAGGCTATAGTAGAAGATATGAAGGAAACGGATTAGGATTGGCTTTGGTAAAAAACTATTGCGATTTGAACAAGGCTAAAATTGCTGTTGAAAGCCAAAAGGGTAAAGGTTCAAATTTTATAATTGAATTGGAGAAAATTAAAACTAAAATTTATAACCCTTCGGAATAATAACTATTCCCGATTTAGTGACTTTAAACTTTTTGGAATCGGTTTCCAAATCGAAGCCTATCTCAGTATTGTTTGGTATAATAACATCCTTATCAATAATGGCTTTTCTGATTTTTGAATATCTTCCGATATTGCAATTGTTGAATATTATCGAATCGGTTATGTAAGTATAGCTGTTTACTTTAACGTTTGGGCCTAAGATAGAACGCTCTACCAATCCACCCGAAACTATAGTGCCGTCGGTAATTAACGAATTGAAAACTCGACCCACGCGTTCTACTTCATGCGATAATGTTTTTGCCGGTGGAAACTGCCATTGCTTTGTTCTTATTGGCCAGTCGGAATCATACAAATTAAATTCCGGAGTTGCACTTATTAAATCCATACTTGCTTCATAATAGCTGTCGATAGTTCCGATATCTCTCCAATATGGTTCCTGCTTTTTATTTTCATCTGCAAAAGGATATGCAAAAATATTTAATTTTTTTTGGAGCATATATGGAATTACATCCTTTCCAAAATCTAAATTAGGAATATTTTTGTCCGCCATTTCAATTAATGTTTCTTTTAGAACTTTTGTATTAAAAACATAAATACCCATGTTTACAAAAGAATAATTGGGTAAATCCGGAATTTCTTCCGGTTCCACAGGTTTTTCAGTGAAAGATTTTATTCTATTATTTTCATCAACTGCAAGTACACCAAATCTGCTTGCTTTGCTCGAGGGAAATCGAATACTTGAAATTGTTAAATCCGATTTGGTTTTTACGTGGTACTGAAGCATTTTCAAATAATCCATTTTATAAATATGATCGCCCGAAAGCATTAAAATCAAAGGGTTTTGTTTTTCTTTAAGCAAATTTAAATTTTGTTCGATGGCATTTGCTGTTCCCATATACCAGTCGTTGCTTTCTTTTTGCTGAGGTGGTACGGAATAAATAAACTCTCCTAAATCGGGGTTAAAGATATTCCATGCCTGATATAAATGCATATTTAAAGAATCGGATTTATATTGAGTTAAAACGTAAATTTTTCTTAAACCGGAGTTCAAACAATTAGATAAAGCAAAATCAATTATTCTATATTTTCCGCCGAATGGCACCGAAGGTTTGGTTCTAAAATTTGTTAAGGGGGATAATCGTTCGCCTTGTCCGCCGGCTAGGATCATTGTTAATGTTCCACGCAAAATTTTTGAACCTGATAATGCCATTCTTTTTCCTCTTTGTTTGGTTTATTTGTAAATATATCTAAAACATTATACATTGGCAATTTAAGAAATTGTTAAATCTTTTAATTTGGTGATAAATGAAAAAAAAATTGTTAGAAAATTTTTCGCTTAAGGGAAAAATATTTCTGATTCTTATCATTAGCTTTTTTTCTGTTTTTTTATTGCTTTCAATTTATTTTTTGCTAGAAATAAATTTTGATAAAAACACGGTTGAATCAGTATTTAATTTTCAACTGCGGGAAGTTAGCATTATGACAGTGGGT
>CAZCBD010000161.1:0-5981 GCA_964496755.1 uncultured Melioribacteraceae bacterium | reverse complement strand
TTTGGCGTTAGAAAAACTTGCTGAGGGAAATTTGGAAATTAGCTTGAAAACCGAAGAGTCTGATATGGAAACAGCAAGTACCGAACAAGTCTTTACCACAATTTATAATTCTGTAAACAATTCAATAAAAGCAATTACCGAGCTTGCAAATGATGCAAAAAAACTATCCGAAGACGCCATAAACGGAATATTGAATACCCGTGCCGACGAAACAAAACATGGTGGTGAATTTAAAAATATTGTTATCGGAATTAATAAAACCTTGGATGCGGTAATTCAACCTTTAAATATTGCAGCTGATTATATTGATAGAATAAGTCGGGGCGATATACCATCAGCAATTACTGAAGACTTTAAGGGTGATTTCGATAAAGTGAAAAATAATCTGAATTTATTAATTGAATCAATGAATGAAGTAACTCAAATTGCCGAAGAAATTGCCAACGGAAACCTTGCATTAAAAGTTAAAGAACGATCGGCAAAAGATAAACTGATGCAAGCCTTGTCCAAAATGATTACCGGTTTAACCGAGGTTGTTGTAAATGTAAAAAATGCTACGGATAATGTTGCTTCGGGTAGCTTGGAGTTAAGTACCAGCAGCGAACAGATTTCCGAAGGTGCAAATAGACAGGCTGCAGCGGCCGAAGAAGCTTCGGCTTCCATGGAACAAATGACATCGAATATAAAGCAAAACGCTGATAATGCATTGCAAACCGAGAAAATAGCTTTGCAGTCGGCCGGAGATGCAAAAGAGGGTGGCAAGGCAGTTGAAAAAACTGTACACGCAATGAAAGAAATTGCCGAAAAAATTCAAATTATAGAAGAAATAGCCCGACAAACCAATTTGCTTTCATTAAATGCCTCAATTGAGGCTGCTCGCGCAGGTGAACATGGAAAAGGTTTTGCAGTAGTTGCTGCCGAGGTTAGAAAACTTGCAGATAGAAGTCAGGAAGCTGCAGGCGAAATTAATGAACTTTCTGCATCGAGTGTTGAAGTTGCTGAACTTGCAGGAGAATTATTGGATAAGTTGGTCCCGAATATTGAAAAGACTGCTGAATTGGTTCAAGAAATTTCTGCGGCTAGTAATGAACAAAATCAAGGTGCCAATCAAATAAATAAGGCTATTCAAGAATTGGAAAAGGTAATTCAACAGAATGCTTCGGCTTCCGAAGAATTAACATCTACGGCAAATGGACTAACTAATTTGGCTGAAGATTTACAAGGTGCTATCGAATTTTTCAATATTGGAAATAATCATCAGAAACAAAATACTATATCCGGAAAAAAGCAAAATCTCTTAAGTAAAACAACAGTGCGAAATCTAAACACAAATAATAAATCTCACTCTGAAGTAAAAGAAGAGGGGTTTGTACTTAATCTGGATGAATATGATGATGAGAGAATTGATAGCGAATTTGAAAAATTCTAAACGGAGAATGAAATGAGTAACACAGAACAAATAACAGAACGTCCGTATTTAACATTTAAACTGGATGATGAATTATTTGCAGTTGATGTTGCAAGAGTTCGCGAAGTGTTGGATTTATCCAGAATTACAAAAATTCCGCATTCTCCGGACTATTTACGAGGCGTGATTAATTTACGAGGCAGCGTGGTTCCTGTTATTGATTTAAGATTAAAATTCGGAATGAGCCAAACAGAAGAAACCATTGATACTTGCATAATTGTAATTGAAATTGAATATGAAGAAGAAAAAATAATTTTAGGAGCATTAACAGATTCGGTTCAAGAAGTATTTGAAATTTCATCTTCTGAAATTGAACCTCCGCCCAAAATAGGAACAAAATTTAATGCCGATTTTTTGTTGGGAATTGGAAAGCGGGAAAATGAATTTATGATGATACTGAATATCGATGCTGTTTTTTCTTCGGATGAAATTATGCTTGTGCAAGATGCCGAAAGAATGAGTAAGGAAAATCTCTCTAACAAATCAACAAACGAATTGGTAATGTAGAATGATTAATGTTGCGGAAAATATTTATCAACAAGAACTTTCAATAAAAGATTTTAACAGACTTTCGGAACTAATTTATTGTGAATGTGGAATTAATTTATTACCCGAAAAAAAAGTAATGGTTGAAAGTAGATTGCGTAAAAGATTAAAACAATTAAATATTAATTCTTTCAAAGAATATGTTGAGTTAATCTTTAATGATAAAAGTAGAAAAGAAATTGTACCGCTAATTGATTCGGTTTCAACAAATAAAAGTGAATTTTATAGGGAGGTGGAGCACTTTAATTATTTATACGAAAAAATTATTCCGGAACTTTTACAAAATAATTATAACAAGCGTCTGAGTTTTTGGAGTGCAGCTTCATCTTCGGGCGAAGAAGCCTACACACTTGCTATTTTTTTATCAGAATATAATTTTAATGTTGAAAATTTTAAGTATGAAATTTATGCTGCCGATATATCAACGGATATCTTAAAGAAAGCAATAACGGCAATTTATCCTATTGATAAAGTAGAAAATGTACCACAAAATATTTTACGCAAATATTTCTTAAAGAGAGAAACAGACTTTACCACAGAAGTAAGAGTAATAAAAAATATTCGAAACAAAGTTAAATTTTTTAGAAATAATTTAATTGGTGATAAATATAATTTGCCGAGTTTAATGGATGTGATTTTTTGTCGGAATGTTTTAATCTATTTCGATAAAAAAACTCAGCAAAAAGTAATACAAAATTTGTTAGGTAATCTGAATGAAGGAGGTTATTTAATAATGGGTCATTCGGAAACCTTACGAGAATCTGATTTCGGTATAAAAAGAGAAACATCAACTGTTTACAAAAAAATATGACGAGTATAATGTTAAAAGAGTTAACTGAATTATGGAGTAAAGGTTTAGAGTTTGGAGAATATATATGAACATGAAAAGAAAAAATAATGCGATATTTCTTGGGGCGGGAGAATTATATTTTGCCAAAGACGGCAAATATGTTGTAACAGTACTAGGCTCTTGTGTTTCACTTACAATTTATCACAAATTATCAGGTTATGCAGGAATGTTTCATGCGTTATATCCGGAGTGTAAAGATAAAGACATTGAAAATATTATCAACAAACCGGAAGCATATAAATATGCTGATTGTGCAGTATTAAAAATATTAAAATTATTTGAAGAAAAAGAAATTCCCAAAGAGGAATTGGATATTAAACTATTTGGAGGAAGTGAAATAATAAGTAAATCGAAAAAATCTGTTTTTTCCGTCGGCAAACAAAACGTGGAAAAAATTCAGGAAATCTTGCATAAAGAGGGAGTAAGCATAACTACTATAAATACCGGAGGAAGTGATGGCCGGAAGATAATTTTTAATTCTAAGAACGGGGGTGTGTTTATGAAAAAAATTAAAAATATAAATATTTCGGATGAATACGAATTGATGAAAAAAAATAAGGGAATAAGAGAGTTGGCAATTTAGATGACTAATAAGAAAATAAACATATTGATAGTTGATGATTCGGCATTGGTAAGGCAAACTTTGAAAAGTATTATTGAAACTGAAAGCGAATTTAATATTCTTGCCATGGCATCGGATCCGTTTATTGCTGCCGAAAAAATTAAAGAGCAAATTCCCGATGTAATTTTATTGGATATTGAAATGCCTAAAATGGATGGTTTAACATTTCTAAAAAAGATAATGTCGCAACATCCGATCCCGACAATTATTTGTTCGACTCTTTCGGAGAAAGGGTCGGATGCAGCATTTAAAGCCATTGAATACGGAGCAGTTGAAATTATTCAAAAGCCTAAAGTTGGTACAAAAAACTTTTTTGAAGAATCAAAAGTTTTTATTTGTGATTCTATAAAAGCTGCTTCAAAAGCAAGACTTAAAAAATATAATCCTGACAAATTAACAGTAGCTCCGAAACTTTCTGCAGATGCAGTGATTCCGTTTTCGAAAAAGCATATGGTTGAAAATACTACCGAAAAGGTAATTGCCATAGGAGCGTCAACCGGCGGAACCGAGGCTTTAAAAACAGTATTGGAATCATTGCCGCTCGATGTACCCGGAATAGTAATTGTTCAACATATGCCCGAACATTTTACAAAGTCCTTCGCAAAAAGATTAGATTCAATTTGCAAGGTTTCGGTTAAAGAAGCTGAAGATGGTGATTCAATTGTAAGAGGTAGAGCCTTAATTGCTCCGGGTAATAAGCATATGCTTGTTAAAAGAAGTGGGGCAAAGTATTTTGTGGAAATAAAAGAAGGCCCTCTTGTTAGCCGACACAGACCCTCGGTAGATGTTTTGTTTCGTTCAACCGCTCGGTATGCAGGTAAAAATGCCGTGGGGGTAATAATGACGGGAATGGGTGATGATGGTGCAAAAGGTCTTAAAGAGATGAAAGAAAACGGAGCCTATACAATTGCTCAAGATGAAAAATCTTCCGTTGTTTTTGGTATGCCGAAGGCTGCAATTTCAACCTTGGCTGTTGATTCGGTAGTTTCGTTAGAACAAATATCATATAAAATGTTACAGAATATTAATCGAGAATTGGAAGTATAAATGGCAAACGAAAAAATTTTAATAGTTGAAGATGAGCGGATTGTAGCTTTTCACATTAAAACCGTTTTAAGCAAACTTGGCTATAATATTATTGATATTGTAGATACTGCTGCAGATGCTATTACAAGTGCTCAAAAATTTCAACCGGATTTGGTATTAATGGATATTACATTAAAAGGCGATAAAGACGGTATTTATGCTGCCGATGTAATCAGAGAAGATTCACAAATTCCAATTATTTTTCTTACTGCTAATACCGATGAAAAAACATTTCAAAGAGCAAAAATAACCGAACCGTACGGATATATAAAAAAACCTTTTCAAGGTCATGAGCTGAAAACGACAATTGAAATTGCAATTTATACAAGCGGGATTAAAAGACAGCTCCATGAAAGTCGGAAATGGCTTTCAACAACATTGAACGGAATTGGTGAAGCGGTTATTGCTACCGATAAAGAAAATCGCATTAAATTTGCTAACAGAATTGCTTTAAAAATACTTCAAAAAGATTTGAAAGAAATTGTGGGCAAAGATATTTCTGAATTTTATAATGTGATTAATGATTCTTCCGATGCTGCATTAATCGGAACTTTAGCCGGGGATCTATTTAGTAAAAGCTCTGCAGAACTTTTGAAAAACAAATTATTGATTCTTGAAAATAAAAGTATTCCAATTGAAGAAACGCGAAATGAAATTTTTACCGACGATAATAAGAAAATTGGAAATGTAATAATTTTCAGAGATGTTACTTCCAAAAGAAATGCTCAGATAAAATTGGTAAAAAGTAGAAATTATTATAGAACATTATTTGAGTATTTCCCTACATTAATTTGTCAAACAAATGAAAAAGGAGAATTTACTTATTTTAATGACAGTTGGCTCAAATTCAGAGGGGTTAATATTGAATCTGAAATAGGTGATAAATGGATGGCTTCCATTCATCCAGAGGATGAAGAAATTTTTAGAAAATTGTTTTATTCGGCTCTCGAACAAAGAAGAAAACTGGAAATTGAGTTCCGATTGCAAAATAATGATGGAGAGTATCGGTGGATTCTTTGTTATGCAAAACCATTTTATAAAGATGACAAATTTAATGGGCTTATTGCTTCTTGTCAAGATATTACCCAAAGGAAACAAATGGAGGATGCTTTATTAAATGCAAAAATAGAAGCCGAAAGAGCATTTAAAGCAAAGAGCGAATTTGTGGCAATTATGAGTCATGAATTAAGAACTCCGATGAATGGTATTATTGGTATGATTGAACTTTTGGGTGATACAGTTACTTCAAAGGAACAAGAAAACTATATTAAATTATTAAAAAATTCTGCTAATTCATTATTAGAAACTTTAAATAGTATTCTTAGCATTTCCAAAATAGAGGCAAAAAAACACATAGTTCCCAAGTATAAATTTAATATTAAAGATGTAGTTACAAGTGTTGTAAAAAA
>CAZCBD010000160.1:0-6088 GCA_964496755.1 uncultured Melioribacteraceae bacterium | reverse complement strand
TAATCACGAAGGTATAATGGTACTTGATTCGGAATTGGAAATTGGTTCGCCTTTTGCGGAAGTTTTTAACCAAACCGATGTGATTTTCGATATTGCAATTACACCCAACAGAGCTGATGCTTTAAGTCATATTGGTGTAGCCAGAGATCTGTCTGCTTTATTAAATAAGCCGTTGAAAATTCCTCCTTACAAGCTAATTGAAACTGAAAAAGACATTTTCGAATATGCATCTGTTGAAGTTGAAAATAATGTTTCTGCTCCAAGGTATGTTGCAAAAGTACTTAGAAACGTTGAAATTAAAGAATCACCCGAATGGTTAAAAAGCAAATTGAAATCAATTGGCTTAAGGCCGATAAATAACATAGTTGATGCAACCAATTTTGTTTTACATGAAATCGGCCAACCTTTGCATGCTTTTGATTTAGATAAATTGGTAGGAAACAAAATAATTGTAAAAAATGCCAAAGCCGATGAAAAATTTATAACACTGGATTCAAAGGAAAGAAAATTATCAGACTCCGATTTAATGATTTGTGATGCCGAGAAAAATGTTGCTATTGCCGGTGTAATGGGTGGTGCAAATTCCGAAGTTTCTGAAAAAACAAAAAATATATTAATTGAAAGTGCTTGCTTTCATCCTTCAGCAATTAGAAAAACCGCTAAGAAATTAAATCTTTCTACTGATGCTTCTTTTAGATTCGAAAGAGGCTGTGATCCGGAAATTGCGGTTTGGGCGGCAAGACGCTGCGCTTCAATTATTTCGGAAATTTCTAACGGTGAAATTGCAAAAGGTGAAATTGATGTTTACCCGAGCAAAATTCAATATCGAAAAGTTGACTTAAGATTTAGTAGAGTTGCCAAAATATTAGGTTATGAAGTTCCTAAAGAAAAGATTAAAACAATTCTTCTGAATTTAGGTTTTTCTATAAATAGTGAAAAAGATGATTTAATTAACTTTTCAGTTCCATCTTTTAGACACGATATCGAGAGAGAGATTGATTTAATTGAAGAAATTGCCAGAATATATGGCTATGATGAAATTCCCGCAGTTCAAAAAGTAGCGGTTACTTTGGAAAAGAAAATCGATGAATCGGCTTTTGCCAACAAAGCGAAAGAAATTCTATGTGGTTTGGGTTTTTATGAAGTAATTACAAACTCTCTTTTAAGTCAAGCGGTAGCTGAAATGTTTGGTGCAAATATTTCTGTGTTAAATCCACAAAACTCGGAAATGTCAAATTTGAGAACCTCGATAATTCCGGGAATACTTTATTCGGTTTCAAAAAATCTGAAAGTTAAAGAAAAAAATCTGAAATTTTTTGAAATAGGTAAAACCTTTAATAAAATAAATGATAGCATAAATAGCTTTGATGATTTTGAAGAGAAAGAAAGTCTTTTGATACTTGTGGCAGGTACAGTAGTTGAAAATAATTGGTATGAAAAAGAGCGTAAATTTGATATTTATGATTTAAAAGGTTACGTTAACGAATTTTTAAGAAAAATTTCACTTGACAAAATTTCAAAGGATTCATATACTCTAAAAGGAAATGAAATTTTTGAATATCAAATTCCCAAAACCATCAAAAAAGAAATAATAGGATTTGGTGGAAAGATAAAAAAATCTGTTCTTAAAAAATTTGAAATAGACGAAGATGTTTTTGTTTTTGATTTTGATTTAAGTAAGTTAAAAGGACTAAAATCAGGAAATGAAAAATTTAAGAATCTTTTAAAATACCCGAAAATCGTTAATGATTTTGCCGTTGTTTTAGATAAAACCATTGATTCGGGGGATGTTGTTAAATTTATTAAAAGCAATGCACCTAAATTATTAAAAAATGTAAGACTGTTCGATGTTTTTGAGCATAAATCTATTGGCGAGGATAAAAAAAGTTTAGCTTTCGAGTTGGAATTTTTTGATGAAAAAAGAACTTTGTCAGACAAAGACATCGAAAAAGATTTTTGGAATATTATTGAAAGTGTAAAATTAAAATTTAAAGCGGAATTAAGAGGAAAATAATAAGGTAATAATGGCTGCAACAAAAAAGAAATATAATTTTTTTATTGAAGAAATTAAAAATTTAGAAGCAGAAGTTGTATCCTTTATTCAAAAGTATGATAAAATTTCCGAGTATAATAAGATACTAACAAGAAAATTAGAAACATTAGAAAGGGAAAATAAGAAACTAAAAACACAATTAAGCGGATTGACAAAACTTTCTAATAACACATTAGAAAATAATATAAATTTTAACTCCAACGAAAACGGAGAAAAAGAGTTAATTAAAAATAGAATTGATGAAATAGTCAGAATTATTGATTATCATCTTAGTTCTTAAAATTGATTGATGACGGAAAAAAAGATTAATGTCGGAAAAAGAAAAGCTTAAAATTAAAATATTTGATAAAGAATATTCTCTTTTGGTTGATGATAAGAATATTGCGGTTGAACTTGCTGAATATGTAAACGATGTAATTGAGGAAACACGAAACGAATTGGAAGGTCAAAGTTCGGAAACTATTGCTGTTATAGCCGCTTTGAACATTGCACATGATTTGTTCATTGAAAGAAGTGAATTCAAGGAATTTGGAATTCAGGCAGTTGATAGGATAAAAAAAATTAAGCTTCTTTTATCTGATTCTGAAAATCTTTCTGTCCCGTCATAAAAATTTAGCCGTCTGTCAATCCATATTTGAAGAACTAACACCATAATTTCGGGTTATTGACTCGCAGCGTGTATAACAGGCCTCGCTCTCGATTTATCGAGATGGTTTGATTTTTCAAACCCGAAGTGGACGTTAAAAGCGTTGGGCAATTTCCCACACTATTTGAGAAGAGTTCTTCTCAATACGATTGACAGGCGGATTTTTTTTGCTATTAGGAGACAAAATATGGTATTTGATGCAACTACTTGGATAATTATAGGTGTTTCTGCCTTGGTTCTTTCAGGTTTAATGTTTTTTTTGGGTTGGTTAATAAATTCCAAAATTGGAAAGAATTCAATTCAAAGTGCCCGCGAAGAACAAAAAAGACTTTTGGAAGATGCCGAGAAAGAAGCAAAGAATTTAAAACGTGAAAAACTTCTTGAAGTTAAAGACGAATGGTTTAGAAAAAAACAAGAATTTGAAACCGAAGTTAATAGTCGAAAACAAAAGCTATCTCACCAAGAAAAACAACTTTCTTTAAAAGAAGAAAATATTGAGAAAAAGCAATCCATCTTTTTAGAGAAAGAAAAAGAGGTTAACAAAAAACAAAAAGAATTGCACGAAAAAGAAGTTCAACTTGAAAATAAGAACAAAGAGTTGGATAACTTAATTTATGAGCAAAATGTCAGATTAGAAAAAACCGCCGGTCTTACTTCCGAAGAAGCAAAGAAAATGTTGATGGAAAATATGATTGAAAAAGCAAAGGTTGATGCTGCTCAGTATATTAAAGACATTAGAGATCAGGCAACGGCTGATGCTAAAAAGGAATCTCAAAAAATTATCGTGCAGGCCATTCAAAGAACAGCAGTTGACCATTCGGTTGAATCTACTGTTTCGGTAGTTCAAATTCAAAACGATGAAATGAAAGGAAGAATTATTGGTCGTGAAGGTAGAAATATCAGAGCGTTTGAAGCGGCTACGGGTGTTGATGTAATTGTTGACGATACCCCCGAAGCGGTTATTTTATCTGCTTTTGATCAATACAGAAGAGAAGTGGCAAGAATAGCCATGGAAAGATTAATTGCAGATGGAAGAATACATCCGGCAAGAATTGAAGAGATTGTTGGCAAGGTTAAAGCGGAAATTGAAGAGGAAATTAAACAAGAAGGTGAAAATACTTTGATTAAGCTTGGCTTGCACGGAATACATCCTGAATTAGTTAAGCATATCGGGAAAATGAAGTACAGAGCAAGTTACGGACAAAATCTACTTCAGCACAGTATTGAAGTTTCATACTTAACCGGAATAATGGCGGCTGAAATAGGATTTGATGTTAATATTGCTAAAAAAGCAGGTTTGTTGCACGATATCGGTAAAACAATCGATAGAAGCGTTGAAGGGCCACATGCTTTACTAGGAGCTGATCTTGCTAAAAAATATAAAACACACCACATTGTATTAAATGCAATTGCAAGTCATCACGAAGATATAGAAATGACTCATCCTATTTCCGCTTTGGTTCAAGCTGCCGATGCAATAAGCGGGGCACGTCCCGGTGCCAGACGCGAGCCATTGGAAAGTTATGTTAAACGTTTGGAAAATCTTGAAAATATTGCCCAATCTTTTGAAGGAGTTGGTAAAACTTATGCAATTCAAGCCGGTAGAGAAATTCGTGTGGTTGTAGAACCGGACAAAGTGGATGATGATTTTTCAGATAAATTAGCATATGAAATTGCCCAGAAGATTCAAGAAGAAATGGAATATCCTGGACAAATTAAAGTTACGGTTATCAGAGAAGTAAGAAAAGTTTCTTACGCTAAATAAAAATTGAATCCCGATTTTCTTAATCGGGATTTTTTTAAAATCGGGAGCTTAGTGGAGACAAAAATGAAAATTGGAATTACCGGCGGTATTGGAGTTGGTAAATCAACTCTTTCGAATATTTTAATTGAAAAAGGATATAAGGTTTTTGTTGCCGATAATATTGCTAAAGATTTACTGAAATCGGATGAAAAATTAAGACAGGAAATTATTTCTGCTTTCGGAGAGGAATCTTACCTTGAAAATGATCTGAATGTAAACTATTTGGCTGAAAAAGTTTTTATTAATCAAGAAAACGTAAGAAAAATCAATTCCATTGTTCATCCCAAAACTATTAAAACAATTGAAAAATTAATGAATGAAGAGAATGAAAAATCGAATCTTGTTTTCTGCGAATCAGCATTGATTTATGAGGCGGGGATGGAAGATTTATTTGACTATATCGTAACGGTAAAAGCAGAAGAATCTACAAAAATTGAACGAATAAAAAAAAGAGATAATATTTCTTCCGATGAAATTTATCGTAGAATGAAAAATCAGTATTCCGAGCAATTTAAAATTGAGAATGCTGATTTTACAATTGATAATAACGGTAGTGTTGAAGATTTAGTTCCGAAGGTAGATTTTTTGTTGAATTTATTTAAAACTCTAAGTAAACATTAGTTCTTTAATTGATAAAATGAAATTTCTGATCTAAATTTTAAGTTTAAAACAAACGAGGTATGAAGTGGAATTTTTCAATAAAATGATAGTTCAATTCGTGAAATTTCTACCAAAATCGCTTCTGTTTTTATTTGCAAAAAAATATATTGCCGGAACTACACTACAAGAGGCAATAAATGAAGTCGGGAAGCTGAACGCAAAAGGCATCTGTGCTACAATGGATGTTTTAGGCGAGGCAATTTCCGATCTTTCGGAAGCTGATGAAGCAAAGCGAGAAGTTATCGAAATGCTTGATATAATTGAGCAAAATAAACTTGATGCAAATGTTTCTATTAAACCTACACAAATGGGATTGGCAATAGATGTTGATTATTGTTATAAATTATTTGATGAAATTTTAGCCAAAGCAAAGCAATTAAATAATTTCATACGAATTGATATGGAGGATTCTCCTTTTACGGATGCTACATTTAATTTGTTAATCAGGCTCAGAGAAAAGTATGATAATGTTGGAATTGTTGTTCAAGCCTATTTGAAACGGACCATGGGAGATATTACAAAATTGAATCCTACCGGTGTTACTTATAGATTATGCAAAGGAATTTACGTTGAACCTGCAGAAATTGCTTATAAAGGATATCAGGAAGTGAGAGATAATTATCTAAGATTACTCGAAAAAATTTTTGATGATGGCAATTATGTTGGAATTGCAACTCACGACGATTATTTGGTTGAAGGTGCATATAAATTAATTGAAAAGAAAAAAATCTCAAAAGACAGATACGAATTTCAAATGCTTTACGGAGTTAAAGAAAGTTTGAGAGATAAAATTAAAAACGGTGGTCATAAAATTAGAATTTATGTGCCTTTTGGTGTTAATTGGCATGCATATTCCATTCGCCGTTTGCAAGAAAACCCTAAATTGGCATGGTATATAACAAAAAGCATATTTACATTTAAATGA
>CAZCBD010000159.1:0-6151 GCA_964496755.1 uncultured Melioribacteraceae bacterium | reverse complement strand
CAAATAAAAAACATACAAATATTCCTCTTTAAAATATTATTGAATTTTAAATTAAAATTAAAAGACTTTTAATAGCAAATCGTTGTGAAATTGCTGTACGAATAATTAAGACAGCAAAAAAAATGAAGATTAAAACTTATGCGATTAAAACTATAAAGGAACCAAAAGCGTTATATGTTAAACTTGCAGATAAAATTATTGATTTCACTGAATCAACCGATGAGGTACCGGAATTTTTGAATGTTGAAAAATTAATTGCCGTTGCCAAAGAAAATAAAATACAAGCAATTCATCCGGGATATGGTTTTTTATCGGAAAACCCTTACTTTGCACAACGTTGCAAGGAAGAAGGGATAATTTTTATAGGGCCTACGGCCGAAGTTATTTATAAAATGGGCAACAAAACAATTGCAAAAGAAATTGCTGCAAAGCATAAAATTCCTATGATTGCCGGAAGCAAAGGTTCTGTAAAAAATGTAGAAGAAGCCAAAAAAATAGCACGTAAAATTGGCTACCCTATTATTTTAAAAGCCGCTTCGGGTGGCGGTGGCAAGGGAATGAGAATTGTTGAGGAAGAATCTTTGTTGGAAAAATATTTTAATATTGCTTCTTCCGAAGCCGAAAAATCTTTTAATGATTCTTCAATCTTTATTGAACGCTATGTTAAAAATCCGAAACATATTGAATTTCAGATTTTAGCGGATAATTTTGGAAATGTAATTCATCTTGGCGAAAGAGACTGTTCAATCCAAAGAAAACACCAAAAATTAATTGAACAATCGCCATCGGCAGCTTTAACCGAATCTCTCAGAGGTGAAATGGGTGCAGAAGCTATTAAAATTGCTAAAGCCGTGGGGTATAATAGTGCGGGAACTGTTGAGTTTCTTTTAGATGAGAATTTAAATTATTATTTCATTGAGATGAATACCAGAATTCAAGTTGAGCATCCGGTAACGGAAATGGTAACTAACATCGACTTAATTGAACAACAAATTTTAATTGCTGAAAATAAAAAATTAAAAATAAAACAATCCGATGTTGAAATTGACGGTTGGGCAATTGAGTTTAGAATAAATGCCGAAGATGCTCAATCGAATTTTTCTCCTAACACTGGTGTTGTTGAGCATTTGCATTATCCTAAGGATAATAATATTAGAGTTGATTCCGGTTTGGAAAATGGTTCTGTTATTACTCCGTACTTTGATTCTATGGTTGCCAAATTAATAGTTAAAGGAAAAACTCGTGATGAAATGATTGAATTATCAAAAAAAGCTTTGGATGAATTTATTGTTAAAGGTGTTAAAACATCCATCCCCTTTCATAGAAAAGTTTTAAGAACGAAAGCTTTTATTGACGGTAGTTTTACAACTTCTTTTATTGCCAATGATCTGGATTCAACTTTTTATTTTACACATGAAGAAGAATTGGTAGCAGCCTTTTTGGCTACCAACCATTTTGCAAAAGAAATAAAAACTGAAACAAATAAGGAAATTGATTTTGAAAGCGGTAAGCAACTTAGCCCTTGGATCCTAAATAAAAGACTTAAATAAAAAAATTAAAAAAATCTTTTTTTTGATAGAAATGTTGAGGAAATATGAGCCTTTTTTTCAGAAAAAATAAAACACAAGTTTTATTTGCTGTTGGTAATGATAAAGAATTTAGATTTGAAAATCCGATCTCTTTAAAACCAAAAATAAATAATGAAAGTTTGTCATTTAAATTCAAAGAGGAGAAGGGAATTCAATATTTGATTTTTAATAAAAAGAAGTATGAAGTACAAATTCTCTCGAAAAAACAAAATAAATACGAAATCATGGTAAACGGAGTTTCTTTTTTCTTTACAATTGAAAGTGAGTACAGTTTTGAAAGAAGAAAACTTTTAGAGTCTCAGAACTCAGGAACAAAAAAAATTAAAATAATGGCACCAATGCCCGGAAAGGTACTCGATATTTTAGTAGAAGAGGGTTCCGAAGTGCGAAAAGGAGATTCACTTCTTATACTTGAAGCAATGAAAATGCAAAACGAAATTCAATCGGTATCCGATGGAATTGTTAAATCTGTTGCTGTAAAATCAGATCAAAATGTAATGAAAAACGATTTATTAATCGAAATTGAATAGTTTATCCGAACAATCTTTTCTTTAAAAAATTATTGAATATTTTTTGAAACTTTTTTATGTTAGCACTCATCATAATAGAGTGCTAATTACTTTTATTTATTAATACAAAATCATAACAACATATAAACAATAGTTATATTAATCAAATAACTTCAAATTAATTGGAGGTAAGAAATGGCAGAATTTAGAATTCAACCGTTGGCAGACAGAGTAATTGTAAAACCTGTTGCTGCCGAAGAAAAAACAAAAGGTGGAATTATTTTACCCGATTCAGCAAAAGAAAAACCTATGGAAGGTATAGTTGTGGCAGTAGGCCCGGGTACAGAAGATGCAAAGTTAACAGTAAAAGTAGATGACAAAGTTTTATACGGAAAATATTCCGGCTCGGAAATTAAAATTGATGATGAAGACTATTTAATTATGAGAGAAAACGACATTTTCGGAATAATTAAATAACAAGTTTTGAAATAAAAAAATGGAGATAAAAAATGACTGCAAAATTAATTGATTTCGGTGTTGATGCACGCACTCAATTAAAAGTCGGTTTAGACAAATTGGCTAATACCGTAAAAGTTACATTAGGCCCCAAAGGTCGCAATGTTGTAATTGAAAAAAGTTTTGGTGCACCATTGGTTACCAAAGATGGTGTTACAGTTGCAAAGGAAATTGAATTAAGTGATAAAGTTGAAAATATGGGCGCTCAAATGGTTCGCGAAGTTGCTTCGAAAACTTCGGATAATGCCGGTGACGGTACAACAACAGCAACCGTTTTGGCTCAGGCAATTTTTAAAGAAGGATTAAAAAATGTTACTGCCGGTGCCAATCCAATGGATTTAAAACGTGGAGTTGAGTTGGCGGTTAGTAAAATAGTAGATGAATTAAAGAAAATGAGTCAAGTAGTTGAAGACAGAGAAAAAATTGCTCAAGTTGGTTCAATTTCAGCAAACAACGATAAGGAAATAGGAAGCCTTTTAGCCGATGCTATGGAAAAAGTTGGCAAAGACGGTGTTATTACTGTTGAAGAAGCTAAAGGCACTGAAACGGAATTGGAGTTGGTAGAAGGTATGCAATTTGACCGTGGATATTTGTCACCTTACTTTGTAACCAACAGTGAATCGATGGAAGCTGATATGGAAAATCCATACATATTAATACACGACAAAAAAATATCAGCCATGAAAGATTTATTACCTGTTTTAGAAAAAGTTGCTCAAGCCGGCAGATCATTAGTTATTATTGCCGAAGATCTTGAAGGCGAAGCATTAGCTACTTTAGTAGTAAATAAATTACGCGGTACTTTAAAAATTGCTGCTGTTAAAGCTCCCGGATTTGGCGACAGAAGAAAAGCAATGTTGGAAGATATTGCAGTGCTAACCGGTGGTACGGTAATAAGTGAAGAAGCCGGATATAAATTGGAAAATGCCGATTTACCAATGTTGGGTACTGCTAAAAAAGTAGTAATTGACAAAGATAATACTACAATTATTGAAGGTGCCGGTGCAGAAGACAATATTAAAAAACGTATTAACGAAATTAAAGCTCAAATTGAAGCTTCCACTTCAGATTACGACCGTGAAAAATTACAAGAAAGATTAGCAAAACTTTCAGGTGGTGTTGCAGTATTAAAAATTGGTGCTGCTACCGAAGTTGAAATGAAAGAGAAAAAAGCTCGCGTAGAAGATGCTCTACACGCAACCAGAGCAGCAGTTGAAGAGGGAATCGTACCCGGAGGTGGCGTTGCTTTAGTTAGAGCTGCCGCTTCATTAGACAAATTAAAAGGTGAAAACTTAGACCAAACAACAGGTATCAATATTATTCGCAAAGCAGTTGAAGAACCACTAAGACAAATAGTTGTAAATGCCGGTTTGGAAGGTGCTGTTGTACTTAACAAAGTTAAAGAAGGTAAAGATGATTTTGGCTTCAATGCTGCTACTGAAGAATATGAAAACCTAATTGCCGCAGGTGTTATTGATCCAACTAAAGTAACACGTACTGCTTTGGAAAATGCTGCTTCAGTTTCCGGTTTATTATTAACCACCGAAGCGGTTATTTTCGAAACCAAAGAAGAAAAAGCTCCTGCTATGCCCGATATGAGTGCTATGGGCGGAATGGGAGGTATGGGTGGAATGATGTAATTTTCACTCAAAATATATTTATAAAAAACCCTTGGATTTTTTTTCAAGGGTTTTTTATTATTTTATTTAAACTTTTTAATATTTCTCTCGTCTAAGCTTCTGAAAAAAAAGGAGATTGTTATGCGGATTTTTAACAATTCGAAACTTGAAGTATTATTGTTTTTTATTTTTTTCAGTTTTGTTTCTTTTGCACAAAATTCAGTTACTGTAGGCGATGTGGATAAAGGTGAAATTGATATTAAAGTATTTAAACTAAATGCGGATTCGGAAGTGAAAATTTCAGGCGAAATTGCCGAATTTGATGATAACTCCTCTCTTACTTTTTACGGTTGGATTTTAGATGCAAATACTAGAAAAGTAGTTTGGCATTCGGCAGATGAAGATTTTGATGATTATGATGAATTATCAAAGGGTGTTATAAAATTTACCAAAACACTTACCTTACCGAAAGGTACTTACGAGGTTTATTATACGGGAATAACGCAAACCTGGAGAATAAACGGTTTCGGGGATTTTCTGAGAGCTATTTTTGGGGGGAAAGATAAATACAGAAGACGCTACAGAAGAGATTTGGGAATTACTGTTAACGGAAATATTACCCGGATTAGTTTAAAAAAACATATTGACGAAATTTCAAAAAATTTCGTTGAAGGTATTATTCAAGCCGGTGATCATGAATATTACAAAAAAAGATTTTCTGTTAAAAAAGATACAAGAATTAAGATTTATGCTGTTGGCGAAGGCGAACGAAAAACATTTTACGATTATGGTTGGATTTATGATCTGAAAAATCATCGTAAAATTTGGAAAATGGAAAGAGCTAATGTTGACCGTGCCGGCGGAGCAAAGAAAAATATTATGGTAGATGAGGATTTTATTTTACCGGCCGGAAATTATGAACTGGTTTATGTTACTGACGATTCTCATTCATACGAGGAGTGGAATTCGTTACCTCCCGATGATCCTCTAATGTACGGAATTCAGATAATGCCGCTTAACAAAAATGATTTGAATAATTTTGAAGACTATATTGATAACGATGAATTTAACCCCATTGTCGAATTAACTAAAATTGGTTCGGACAGAATAAAATCAATTGGATTGAAAGTAAAAAAAGATACGGAAATTAAAATTCTGTGTATTGGCGAACAAGGTTACTATCGTGATATGGTTGATTATGGGTGGATTATTGATGCCGAAACCAAAGAAATTGTTTGGGAAATGAAAAAAAATGAAACCGAACATGCCGGCGGAGCAGAAAAAAACAGAATGATTGATGATCAGTTTTTAATTGAAAAAGGCGATTACATTGTTTACTATTCAACGGATGATTCTCATGCCTATCATGATTGGAATGATTCAAAACCCTACGAGCCGGATAGATGGGGCATTACCATTTGGACGGTCAATGAAAAAGATAAAACTAATCTAGAAACCTTTGATCCGGAAGATTACAAAAGTGAAAATATAATTTGTGAAATTGTTAGAGTTAGAGACAATAAACATATTACAAAAACATTTACATTAAAAAAAGACTCGAATATTCGCATATTCGCACTTGGTGAGGGTAGCGGTAGATATTTGAGCGATTACGGATGGATTGATAATGCTAAAACGGGACGGAACGTTTGGGAAATGACTTATAGAAAAACCGAACATGCCGGCGGTGCTAAAAAAAATAGAATGTTTAATGGAGTGATTTTCTTAAAAGCCGGAAGATATAAACTAACTTATGAAACCGATGGCTCACATTCTTATAGAGATTGGAATGATACTCCTCCTAGAAATCCGGAGCGCTACGGCATTACATTAATGTATGAAAAATAAATTTAAATCTTGAAAAATAGATTGCTCATTATTTAAAGACCAATTTTAATAATTGGTCTTTTTTTTGTAT
>CAZCBD010000158.1:0-6207 GCA_964496755.1 uncultured Melioribacteraceae bacterium | reverse complement strand
ATTAAAATATCGGTGAAAATATGGAAGGAAATTTTTCGGAACGTGTTCAGGAAGTAATAAGACTCAGTAGAGAAGAGGCTTTGCGTTTAGGCCATGATTATATTGGTACGGAGCACTTATTACTTGGAATTATTCGCGAGGGAGATAATCTGGCCGTAAGAGTTATTAAAAATCTTGGTGTAGATTTACTCAAATTAAAAAAGGCAATTGAAGATACAGTTAGAACTGTTGGCGGAACCTTAACAATAGGAAGTATTCCGCTTACAAAGCAAGCGGAAAAAGTATTAAAGGTAAGCCAAATAGAATCTAAAATATATAAATCCGATGTAATAGGTACTGAACATATCTTGCTTTCACTTTTGCGTGATGAAGACAATATTGCAACGCAAATATTAAATCAATTTAATGTTAATTACGATGCTGCAAAAGCTGAGTTGAGTGAAATGCAAAGTAGTAGTAAAACCGAACCTATTTCAACGCAATTACCCACTGTTCCGAAACCACCGGAAAAAACAAAAACACCGGTTTTAGATAATTTTGGGCGCGATTTAACTAAAATGGCTTTTGATGATAAATTGGATCCTGTAATTGGTCGTGAAAAGGAAATTGAAAGAGTAACGCAAGTTCTAAGCAGAAGAAAGAAAAATAATCCTGTGCTTATCGGTGAACCCGGAGTGGGTAAAACAGCAATTGCCGAAGGCTTGGCCTTAAGAATTGTAGAAAGAAAAGTGCCTAGAATTTTACAAGATAAAAGAGTTGTTGCATTAGATTTAACGGGAATGGTTGCAGGTACAAAGTACAGAGGCCAATTTGAAGAAAGAATGAAAGCTTTGATGAGCGAGCTTGAAAAAGCAACCGATGTTATTTTGTTTATTGACGAGCTTCATACGATAGTTGGTGCCGGCGGCGCTTCCGGCTCTTTAGATGCATCCAATATGTTTAAACCTGCCCTTGCTCGCGGAGATATTCAATGTATTGGAGCTACTACACTGGATGAATATCGAAAATCTATTGAAACCGATGGGGCGCTCGACAGACGTTTTCAAAAAGTAATGATTAATCCGCCTTCGGCAGATGAAACTGTTCAAATATTGAATTTTATTAAATTTAAATATGAAGAACATCATCATGTTAAATATTCGGAAGATGCAATTGAAGCAGCTGTTAAACTTAGTGATCGATATATAGCAGATAGATTCTTGCCTGATAAAGCAATAGATGTTTTAGACGAAGCGGGTTCTCGTGTTCATATGGGTAACTATACGGTTTCCGAAGAAATACTTCAGCTGGAAGAGGAAATTGATAGAATTAAAAAAGAAAAAGTTGCTGTAGTTAAACAGCAAGATTATGAAGAGGCGGCGCGATTAAGAGATAAAGAGCGAACTTTGCAACATAATCTTGCCGTGGCTAAAGATGAGTGGGAAAATAAAATGAAAGATATCATTTATGAAGTTGATGAAGATGATATTGCTAAAGTGGTTTCGATGATGACCGGCATTCCCGTTACTCGGGTTATTCAAGCCGAATCGGAAAAACTTCTTAAAATGGAAGATAATTTAAAAGAAAGAATTGTTGGGCAAGATGAAGCAATTATTCAATTAACAAAAGCAATAAGAAGAACAAGAGCCGGATTAAAAAATCCTCATAAACCAATCGGCAGTTTTATTTTCCTAGGTCCCACAGGAGTTGGAAAAACATATTTGGCCAAAGAAATAGCAAGATATCTATTTGACAGTGAAGATGCTTTAATTCGAATTGATATGAGTGAATATATGGAAAAATTTGCCGTATCAAGATTAGTTGGTGCACCTCCGGGATATGTTGGCTATGAAGAAGGAGGACAACTTACCGAAAGAGTTCGCAGAAAACCATATTCTGTTGTTTTGTTTGATGAAATAGAAAAAGCTCATGCCGATGTTTTTAATCTTTTACTTCAAGTTTTGGATGATGGTCAGCTTACAGATAGCCTTGGACGAAAAGTGGATTTTAAAAATACAATAATTATTATGACATCTAATGTAGGCACAAAAGAAATTAAAGCAACAGGTGGTTTCGGCTTTACGGATAATGATTTGATTGATGATCATAAGAATATGAAAAGCACTGTTCTTGAAGCAATGAAAAGATTATTTAATCCTGAATTTGTTAACAGAATAGACGATACAATTGTTTTTAGAAGTTTGAATAAAAAGGATATCAAGAAAATTATTAGAATTGAAATGAAAGAATTGATTGAAAACATTAAAAACAATAAAATGTCTATAGAACTTTCTAAAGAAGCAGAATCTTATATTGCTGAAAAAGGATATGATCCTAAATATGGGGCAAGGCCTTTGAAACGTGCAATTCAAAAATATATTGAGGACCCTTTGGCAGAAGAATTACTTTTGGGTAATTTTAACGAAGGTGATACAATATTGGTTAAATACAAAAAATCCAAAGATGAACTTTACTTTATAAGTAAAAATGAATCGAAAAGTACAGCTAAGTCAAAATAATAAAATCTAAAGTGATATTTAATTTGGAAGGAACTATGAATAACAATGAAATGCTAAAAATATTTGAAGATACCAAAGCACTATTAAACGGACACTTTTTGCTAACTTCCGGCAGGCACAGTAATCAATATTTTCAATGTGCGCAAGTATTGCAATATCCAAACCACACCGAAACAATTTGTTCTGTAATAGTAAATAAATTTAAAGAGTATGAAATTGATACGGTTATTGCTCCGGCAATGGGTGGAATAATTGTTGGACAAGAAGTTGCCCGTCAACTTAAAAAAAGATTTATTTTTGCCGAGCGTCAGGATGGCAAGCTAACTTTAAGACGTGGATTTACAATTTCTGAAGGAGAAAAAATTTTATTGGTTGAAGATGTGGTTACAACCGGCGGATCTGTTTTTGAAGTAATTGATATTGTTAAAAATAATGGTGGACATTTGGTTGGGGTAGGGACTATTGTTGACAGAAGTAACGGGAAAGTTGACTTTGGCGTGCCTCAAATTAGCACGGTTCAACTGGAAGTTGTTTCTTATACTCCCGATGAATGTCCTTTGTGCAAAGAAGGAGTAGAATTAGTAAAACCGGGTTCAAGAGTGTTCAAAAAATAAAACGAGTATTCAAAATAATTTAATATGGAACAAAAAAGACTTTACAGAACTATTGATATTATTGCTTCAAAAAAGTTTAATACTACAAAAGAACTTATTAGCGAAGTGCTCAATGAAGTAATTAACGACCCTGAAAATAAAATAATCGGTGGAAGGGTTTGGGAACTTTCTACTACCGACGAAGCTTATAAATTAATTTATCAGACCGGAAAATTAGAAAAAATCGAAGATGGATTTTCACTGAAAATTAGTGAAAATCCATCTTTTAGTTTGATTGAAAAAGAAAGAACTATTCTTACATTTGAAACAAATGAAATATTAAAAGAAAAGGGTATCTTAAAATATTCAGCTTCCGGTCTTGGGGATAAGATTAAAGTTAGCGGTAAGTATTATTACAAATATTTACTTGCCGTTAATAGTGCTGAAATTGATAATAATTTACTCTACATTCTCAATATTTTGGCTACTGTATTAACTTCAAAAATCCGAGAAAGAAAACTTGAATTTCGGCAAAAAAATTTAATAAGCCATATTGATAAAGCAAAGCAATTGCAACGATCAATTTTGCCCGATCATGAATACGAATTTCACGACTACAATATTTTTGGTGTAACCGTACCTGCCCAAATTATTAGCGGAGATTTTTTTGATTACATTAAAATAGGGGCAGGAGAAGAAAGACTTGGAATAGTAGTGGGTGATGCGGCTTCCAAAGGTTTGGCCGCAGCTGCAGAGGCAATGTATATTTCGGGAGCTATGCGAATGGCTTCAACGTTTCAGATTAAAATATCGCCTCTAATGTCTCGGATGAATAATTTGGTAAATAAAATATTTTCCGATGATAGATTTGCATCCTTATTTTACGGCGAAATTTCTGATGATGAAAAAGGTTTATGTTTGTATGCAAATGCCGGCCATAATTGGCCAATATTTATTTCGGCTAAAGACAAAAAATTATCTTATTTAAAAGGAACCGGCCCGCTTCTTGGTCCAACTCCAAAATCGAAGTACGAAACTCATAGCATAAATTTTAATCCGGGCGATGTTTTGGTTATTTATTCCGATGGAATTGTTGAAGCAGCAAATCAGAATTATGACTTCTATGAAGAAAAAAGATTGGAACAGGTGATTCTGGAAAATATGCACCACACTCCGAGAGAAATTGCGTTGCAGATTTTAGATGATGTCGCAAAATTTTCAACTCTGGAAAGTCAATATCAAGATGACAAAACTATAGTTGTTATTAAAAAAAATGAATAAATAATTTCTTTCTTTAATTATTTTTTGTTTAATAGCAAAATTAATTTGTGACTAGTTACTTTTTTTTGTTAAGTTTGAAATTATTAAAAAGGCTAATTTAGATTTATTAAAGTCAATTATTAATGGTGAGTAGATTGATAAAAAATACAAATATGACGATTATCACAGGAGGGACATTTGCTGCCTATCGGGCAGCGATATCTACCACCGCCACTTTTCTAAATAATTGATATCCTATTTTTTTTTAAGCAAGGTATCTTTTTTTTAATTAACAAGTTTCCACTTGGTGGAAGTTTATTATTAATTAAATATTAAAAAGTGGTTAAAATGAAAATATTAAAATTCGGTGGCTCATCCATCGGCAATTCAGAACGAATTAAAAACGTAGTTGCAATCTTACAATCCTATATTAAAAACAATGAGACTTTTTCTGTTGTTTTCTCTGCTTTCGAAAAGGTTACAGATGGTTTAATTGAAATAAGTGAAAAAGCTCGCGACAAAAATCCCGAGTATGAAAATGATTTGACGCAACTAAATATTCGTCACAAAAAAATTATTTCCGAATTACTACCTAAAAGTAAAACTAAAAATATTAATTTGACGGTTGATTTTTTATTCCAAGAATTGAAAAGCATTTTGCAAGGAGTTTATTTAGTTGGAGAACGAACAGATAGAATTCTAGATTACATCATGAGCTTTGGCGAAAGATTGTCTTGCAATATTCTAACGGAAGTATTTAACAGCAATAAAATTGAGTGTGAATTTTTAGATAGTAGGGAAATAATTAAAACCGATGAAAATTTTGGTAACGCTGCAGTAGATTTTTCATTAACAAATAAACTTATCAAGCAGCAAATTAAAAATTCAAATAAGATTAAAATTATTACCGGTTTTATTGCCTCTACCAAAGATAATAAAACTTCGACCTTGGGCAGAGGTGGTTCCGATTATACAGCATCAATTATCGGAGCTGCAATAAAAGCAAATGAAATAGAAATATGGACAGATGTGGATGGAATTCTTACAGCCGATCCCAGAAAAGTTCAAAGTGCGTTTTCATTAAAAGCAGTTACCTACGAAGAGGCAATGGAACTTTCTCATTTTGGAGCGAAAGTAATTCATCCGCCAACAATTTTACCGGCTTTGAAAAATAATATTAAAATTAGAATTAAAAATACATTCAACCCGGAATTTAAAGGCACTTTAATTTTAGAAAGAGAAACCGGAATTAAATTTAACGTTAAAGGAATTTCTTCAATTGATACTATTACGATGCTCACAATCCGTGGGGGCGGTATGGTTGGTGTTGCAGGTATTGCTTCAAGATTAATGTCGGCACTTTCACGCAATAATATCAGTATTATTTTAATTACTCAAGGCTCATCCGAGCATAGTATTTCTTTAGCGGTATTGCCGCAATACGGCAAGCATGCTTTGCAAGCCATTGAAGAGGAATTTAAATACGAATTAAAAGAAGGCGCAGTTGCAAAAATCTTGAAGGAAGAAAACTTGTCGGTGATTGCAATAGTTGGCGATGATATGAAACGTACTCCCGGAGTTTTCGGTAAAATATTTTATGCTCTTGGGAAAAACGGAATTAATGTTCACGCAGTTACACAAGGTTCTTCGGACTTAAATGTTTCTATTGTACTGAAAAACGATTATTTGCCAAAAGCGTTAAATGTTTTACACGATTCACTTTTTTTGTCGAAACTGAAAACAATGAATTTGTTTATGGTTGGTCCGGGTTTGGTTGGAGGCACATTGTTGGATTTAATTTTGCGAAGAAAAAAATATTTGGCAGATGAGTTGGGATTAAATTTAAAATTAGTTGC
>CAZCBD010000157.1:0-6310 GCA_964496755.1 uncultured Melioribacteraceae bacterium | reverse complement strand
GATGTTAACGGCTGCCGCCAAAGGCGATAAAAAATATATTGTTTGTAATGCCGATGAAGGTGAACCGGGTACATTTAAAGATAGAGTACTTTTGGATGAATACCCTGAATTAGTTTTTGACGGTATGGTTGTTGCCGGATTTACTACCGGTGCAAAAAACGGTATTCTTTATTTACGCGGTGAATATGAATACTTAAAAGCTAAATTAGAAGCTTATCTAGAAGCTATGAGAAAAGATAATTTACTTGGCAAAAATATTGCAGGTAAAGCTGATTTTGAGTTTGATATTACAATTAGAATGGGTTCGGGAGCTTATATTTGTGGCGAAGAAACCGCTTTAATTGAATCTTTAGAAGGAAATAGAGGCGAAGCAAGAAATAAACCTCCTTTCCCTGTAAACACAGGATTTATGGGAAATCCAACTGCTGTAAACAATGTTGAAACTCTTGCTGCCGCTGCTCATATTGTTACAAAAGGTGGGAAATGGTTCAAACAACACGGTACTGATAAATCGACCGGCTCAAAATTGTTGTCGGTTTCCGGCGATTGCGAAAAACCGGGTGTTTACGAATTACCTTGGGGAACAAAAATTTCTGAATTGTTGGAATTGGTTGGTGCAAAAAACACTAAAGCAGTTCAAGTTGGCGGTGCATCAGGTATCTGTCTAAATAAAGAACAATTCGACAGAACTATCGGGTATGAAGATGTTCCAACCGGTGGTTCAATCATGATTTTCAATGAAAAACGTTCAATGCTTCATATTCTGAAAAATTTTATGGAGTTTTTTGTTGAAGAATCCTGTGGCCAATGTACTCCTTGTCGTGTTGGGAATGTAAAATTACTTGAAGGTGTTGAAATGATTGAAACCGGTAATTATACATTCAAATACATTAATAATCTGAAAGAATTAGGAAAAACCATGCAATTAGCTTCAAAATGTGGTTTGGGACAATCTTCTCCCAATTCATTTCTTTCAATTTTAGAAAATTTTAATGATGAAATATTTAACAATGGCAACGGAGGAAACTAATGGAAAATAAAGACAACAGAGCCCCTTCAAGTCAAAAAGCATTGGAAATTGAAAAACCCGTTGATACAAACGGAATTGGTGGGACTGTATCTGTAACTATAAATGACGAAGAAGTAAAAGTTCCTCTTGGTACTACTATTCTGGATGCTTGCCGCCAAGCCGGTGTGCACATCCCAACTCTTTGTCATCACGATGATTTATGTATAGCCGGTGTTTGTAGAGTTTGTTTGGTAGAAGTTGAAGGAATGAGAACTCTTCAAGCTTCTTGTGCATATCCTATTACAAACCCAATGAAAATTAAAACTACTACTCAAAATGTTCGTAAAGCAAGAAGACATGTTATTGATCTTCTTTTAAGCGAACATCATGGCGAATGCTATTCCTGCGTAAGAAATAATAATTGCGAACTGCAAAAATTAGCTAAGGAATACGGAGTAGATACTTATACTTTCGGACATGTAAAAGAATCACAACATGAAATTGACGATAGTTCATTTTCAATTGTACGTGATTTAGATAAATGTGTTTTATGTAAGCGTTGCGTGCGTACTTGTATCGATCTTCAGGAAGTTGGCGTTTTGGAATCAATTAATCGTGGAGACCAAACAAGAATCGGTACATTTATGGACAAAGCTTTGGCCGATGTAATTTGTATTAACTGCGGTCAGTGTATTAACCGTTGTCCTACCGGTGCTTTGCATGCAAAAGATCCTTCAGATCAAATCTGGAAAGATATTGAAGATCCTAAAAAACATGTTGTAATTCAAACAGCACCTTCTCCAAGAGCTGCAATTGGTGAAGAATTCGGTTTGGAACCGGGGCATTCAATGACAGGCCAAATGAATACGGCACTTAAACGTATCGGGTTTAACGCAGTATTCGATACAAACTTCACTGCCGATCTTACAATTATTGAAGAAGGTACAGAGTTAATTATCAGACTATTTAAAGCATTAGTAGAAAAAGATGAAACTGTTGCATTGCCACAGTTTACTTCTTGCTCTCCGGGTTGGGTAAAATATTTAGAACATTTTTACCCTGAATATATTCCGAATCTTTCTTCTGCAAAATCGCCACAACAAATGTTCGGCTCTTTAATTAAAACTTTTTATGCAGAAAAAGTTGGTATTGATCCGAAAGACATTGTTTCTGTAGCAGTAATGCCTTGCTCTGCAAAAAAATTCGAATGCGAACGTCCGGAAATGCAAGATTCCGGATATCCTGATGTTGACTACGGCTTAACTACACGAGAAATGGCTAAAATGATTAAAGAAGCCGGTATTCATTTACCGGAAATGCCTAAATCACATTTTGATAATCCGTTTGGAGATGCTTCCGGTGCAGGACTTATTTTCGGTGCTACCGGTGGTGTAATGGAAGCTGCAATTCGTACTGTTGTAGAATTTGTTACAGGTCTTAAAACCGAAGATGTTTTCGAAAGAGCAAATGTGATTCCTGTTCGCGGATTTGATGGCATTAAAGTTATGGAAATTCCTATTGGAGATACCGTAGGACCGGTACCAGATTTAATTAAACACTTAGTACCAAATTGGGATTGGTTGAAAGGTGCAACATTAAAAGTTGCAGTTGCACATGGTACAGCTAACGCCAAAAAAGTAATGGAAAACATCAAAGCAGGTGGCGAATTAAGCAAATGTCATTTTATTGAATTTATGGCTTGCCCGGGTGGTTGCATTGGTGGCGGTGGTCAACCGATACCTACTACTTTGGAAATTCGCAAAAAACGTGCTGAAGCAATTTATGCAGAAGACGAATCTTTGGAAATTAGAAAATCGCATGACAATCCAAACGTTATACGACTTTATAATGAATACTTAACCGAAGGTCCTTGTAGCCATAAATCGCACGAATTATTACATACTCATTACACAAAACGCGGTAAGTATATTGCATAAATAAAGTAGCAAAAAAGCCCCGAATTTCGGGGCTTTTTTTTGCAAATGAAATTATAATTTAATCAGCAAATATTGAAAGAAGATTTTTGCTGTTTTATTAATTATTCCTGCCGAAATAATTAATGATCGGATTGTTTTGCAAAAGCCAAAGTCCGCTCAGTATGCTTGGTCGGGGTCGGTAACTCGGAATCTCAATTAAAGTTTTTTTGATAAATGCTTGTGCAAGCTAAAAATAATTTCATTAAAAAATTTAACATCAGAATATTTAACACTAAAATAAATTTTAAATCATAGTCCCTCAAATAGAATATTCCAGAAGGTGCATCAAGGGCTTGGGCATATTTCCACATATTATACAGCAAAACAAAGAGATGAGTGCCGGAGAGCATAGCGTAAAATGGAACGCTTCAGAAATGGCATCGGGAATATATTTTTACAGAATACAAACTGGAAGTTTTGTACAAACTAAAAAACTTATGCTTTTGAAATAGGAGCTAAAAGATAAATCTATAAAAAAGGGATTCAAAATGAATCCCTTTTTTCCAAGGCTTGCTGCGAGCCGTTTGCAAATTATTTATACAAAATCTTTTACAATCTCATTTACCGGGTTAACATTTTATTTACTGAAGCAATTTTACTTGTATCAATTTTGAATTGTCCGGCTAATCTATGCAAGTTTTCCGTAAGTTGGTTTAAGTCTTCAGCTGCAACTGCAATTTGTTCAACCCCTTTTGCTGTTTCCTGCGATACAATATTAATTGATTCTATATTTCTACTAATATCTTCTGCAGCTGTTGTTTGTTCTTCGGCTGCAACGGCAACCATATTAACTTCGGAAACCACTCTGTTGAAACCATCTAAAATTAATTTTAATGATTCGCCGGATTTAAGAGCAAGTTCTTTACCTTTTTCCACTTCGATATTTCCATTATTCATGGATTCAACAGCACCGTAAGTTTTATCTTGAATTGTTTTAATCATGGTTGCGATTTCTTTAGTAGCCTTGGTGGTTCTTTCGGCAAGTTTTCTAACTTCATCAGCCACAACAGCAAAACCACGTCCTTGTTCTCCTGCGCGAGCAGCTTCAATAGCAGCATTTAAAGCAAGTAAGTTTGTTTGGTCTGCAATATCATCAATAACTTGAATTATCTCGCCAATTTGATCGCTGGATTTACCTAATTCTTCTACAGTTTGTGAAGCCTCCATTACAACAGAAGCGATGTTTTCCATTCCGCGAACAGTTTCCATAACAACCGCATTGCCTTCTTCGGCAATAGTTCCGGCTTCTTTTGCTGCTTCAACCGCATTATTTGCATTAGAGCTGGATTGAATAATGTTTGCAGTCATTTCTTGAACAGCAGCGGCAATTTCACTTGATTGTGAACTTTGCTCCTGAGCTCCGGCTGCCATTTCTTCGGTACTCGATGAAATTTGCGAACTTGCACTGGCCGTGGCTTCAATAGCATCAGTCACATTTCCAATTATTTCATTTAGTGAACTGGTGAGATTATTTATATTCTCTTTCAATTTATTAAAATCACCTTTATAGTTGCCTTGCATTGCAACGGTTAAATCTCCCTGACTTAGTTGAGACAAAACACTTCCGCTATCGCTAAACACATTTTCAATTTCATTAAGTACCGTATTAAAACCAATAATAATTTTTTTATAACTACCCATGAGTTTGTCTGATGCGCCGCGGTATTTTAAGTCTCCATTATTTGCGGCATTGACGATATTCAAAGTTATATCAACTAATCTTTTTAATGAATCTACAATTTTTATTAAAGAAGGAGCAATCTCATCTTCTTCACTTAACATAACAGGTTGATAGTTTATATCACCATTTGCAATTTTTTCCATTCCAACTGAAATATCGGAAAGAGCATCCGCTAATTTATCCATTGCATTGCCCATTTGTCCGATTTCATCTTTTTCAGTTAAATTTAATCTCGTTCCCAATTTGCCTTTTCCCAAGTCTAACATCATGTTATATGCTTTTAAAATCGGCTTTGTTATTTTATTGCTTAGCATAATGGCAAAGAAAATACCGAATGCCAAAGATATAATTATTACTATTAGTGTTGTTATCTTTGCATTTGTATTCGATGAAACCAGAGCGGGGCCTAAAATATCCTGTTGTTTTTTATAAGCTAATTTCAATTCTTCTGTATTATTAGCTACTTCCGGACCGATTTTATCAATGCCGTTATCAACTAATTGATCTATTTTGTCGATTAAAACCACTGATTTTTCAAAATTACTTTTATACTCTTTTTTTCTATTTCTAATTGCCGATGGTAAATTTACTAAGTATTTATCTGCAAGATTAAATTCTAACAAAACTCTTTCTTTATCAGCAACTTTATGCGACTGTGCAAACTTTTCGTTATACAATCGGGCAAGCAACATATGTTTTGTTGCACGTGAAGCCGAAACACTACCGGCTTTCATTAATGGTTCAAGTTTATTGTTAATTAAATCTTTTCCTATTTCTGCCATTTTGGTATCTACAACACCTAATTCGGTAATAACCTTTACAATTTCTTCCACCTTTTGATTGTAAAGCTTCATATCCGTTTTTACTTCTTTTAATATTTTGTCGCTTTCTTCGGAAGCCGATTGGTCTAACGCGCCGTCAATCAATTTTTGAATAAGTTTGTAATTTTCTTTATATGCCGTAACATACTTTGGATCCTTTTCCTGAAGAAAGTTTTTAATTGCAATTCTAGCTTCTAAAGTATTTGCTTGAACTCGTCCTGTGTTGTTTGTATTTATTGCTATTTGTCTATAATGCTGAAAATTATCATTTGCATTCGATAGAGAATTTATTGCAACTATGCCTGATATTAGTAATAATATCAATATTAATCCAAACCCAAATACTATTTTCTTTTTAATGTTTAGATTGTTCATGAAATTAAACATTATTTGTCTCTCTGTGTAATTTTAAATTTCTGAACTTATTATCGTTAGAAATTAATTTAGTTTAATTAAAAATAAGCGTGCTGTTATTATTACAATGTTAAAATAATTTTTAATTTATTATAATAATTCAAGAAATAAAATGCTAGCAAATTACGTAATAACGGTCACAGTTTTTTGTCAATTTTCTTAGGGAAGGGGAATTTATTCTTATATAGAGGTAAATTATTGTTTGATTTTGCAGATAGCGGTTTTTCTTTTTTAATGAGGGTATTATTTCTTTTAGCCTTATCCAATTCAATTAGAAGAATTGCGGTATAATACTCAATTTCTTCCTTTGTCAATTTTACATTAAAATCCAACTTAAAATTCTTTTTCAGCTGTAAAATTTTATCAATATTTTTTTTATTATCTTTATTCATATTTAATTTTTAGAAAG
>CAZCBD010000156.1:0-6444 GCA_964496755.1 uncultured Melioribacteraceae bacterium | reverse complement strand
GATTATGTAAGCGCTTTTCTATTTATAAAATTTTTTAGTTCCTGAATTTTCCTAAATCCAATTTCCTTTGCCTATTTATTGTCAGATTAAAGCCATAAAAATGACAATTTAGTTTAAAAAAAAGGCAACAAATGTCAAGTGGCAATGTAATTTTTTTTGAGGTTTACTTTTTTGATGATGGGGGAATAATGTTAAACTGCCCCTCAAATAATAGTGCTGAACACAAAGCCTAAACAAAACACCTCCGTCTCATTTAAGTGTTGTTTTCTTTAAGCTTGAATTAATTATCACATTTTAAATATGAATCACATAGCTAAATATAGTATCCAACATCATATTGCCGCATACATTTCATTAATAATTTTAAACCCGTTGATGGCCTCTTCAATGACGCTTGGTTTGAAGCCGGCGCTCACATTATTATTCACATAATCTTTAAGATTTGCCCAATGTTCTTTTACATCGATTTGTGAATTGGATAAAAATTTTGTTCCGCCATCGTTGGTTAAATTCAATTTTCGGACAACATGTTTTTTCAAAATAAACGTGCCGAGTGCAGAGCCTTCAAGAATATAAAGATATCCGAAAGACTCAACAATATTTTTATTCAATGCGTTACAAAATGCTTCTTTGAATTTCTCTGCCTTTTCAATTACCTTTTCTTTAGGGTTAAATTTTTCATGGTTAAAATAACTGATATCATCTCTAATCCATGAAACTTTGTAAATATAATTCTCATATATAAAATCTAATTCGGTATTTTTATATTTTTGAATTTTACTTTCTATGCCCGAATAAATTACTTCAAGCCCAAACAATTCATTTAAATACATTTCAAGTGAAAAATTCCCCCTTAACATTGCTTGAAAATATTTACTATGCATTAATCTTACATGCAAGTATTTTGTTTCGGATTTTAATTCACACATCAAACACATATTTATTCCATTTATTTACTGAACATGTATTAACTAACTCTTTGGCCTCGAATTAACTTAAAGCTCTGAGGGCACGATAGGTGCGGAAAGTAATTCTTCGAAAACTTTCCATTCGGATTCTCCGTTTTTAGTTTTCTTCTTAATATACTTTGCAATCAAATCTTTGCCCAAATTATAATTTACCACATAGCTCCTGTAGATTTTAATAAATTCCAATCTTTTTGCAGCCCTTTCGGGTGTCATGAGTAAATATTTAATCATCCAATTAATCGCTTGATTTTCGGTAAAGTTTCCATCTATGTAATTTCTTGCCGCTTCGTTTCCGGCGTAATTTAATTTTGCTACCAACGTAAGAATTTTGTAATAATTATCTGCGAGACTCGAATCTATTCCGGCTAGCGGAAATAAAACTTTTTTTTCAAAACTCAACCGCTGCTCTTTATTGAAAGCAATCTCAATTCCATAATTTGCCGTTCCTTCGGCAATAAAGGATTGAGGACTGAATAACGGATAAACCGAATATTCAACCCAACCTTTTTCTTTATACAATTTCCCCTCCAATAGGGAGTTAAAAACATGATGCCCTGGATACCCTTCGTGACAAGCTAAATCAACAGCTCTATCTATATATGCTGTTATATCGGTATTAAACTGAATCACACTAAAATTATTCCCCTTATACCAATTATAAGCTCCCCACGATTTATTTGACACATACTCCACAACAAAGTTTTCGTTTGCCGGAAGCGCAATTTTCTTTTTAGTTCTTTTTCTGCCTTCGTTTATGGCTGCCGCAAATACAGCCGAAAGCTTATCTTTTGGAATAATAAATTTATGCCTGTACTTTTCAAACCGCTGTTGCAGGTTGCCCTTTCCGGGAAGCACTAATTCCAATTCCGACAAAAGTGAGTCAAAGTGTTCCGCCGTATAATGTGGCGGATTAACATCGAACAATAACTTTGCCTCTTCATCGAAAGTGAATTTTGCGCCATTTAGAAATTCAATTCGTGCTCCGAGAGCAATTACTTGTTTTTTGAGAAATGATAATCTCCGCTGACTTTGAATTTCCTTTTTCGGATATTTGATTTCATTTAAATGAGTTAAAATTTTACTCGTATTACTTTTCAATCTTTTAAATGGAAATTGCTTTTCCTTTACTATTTTCTTCCATTCTGCCGGTCCGTAATAAGCATCTACAAAGTTGTTATCATATAAACCCACTTCAAGAACAAGCTTAACATATTGTTCTGCCAATTGATCCAATTTCAAATTCTTTTCCTTTGCACAACTAACGCATAAAATTAAAACAAATGATAAAATTATAATTTTTTTCAAAACCTTCTCCCTATTAAAATACTCAACAACAATAAGCGTTTAATAAATTTATTACAGTTCAAATAATTCGGTAACAATATTTTCATATTCGTTTTTTGATTTTGCTTTCTGAATCCGCTTTAAAAATTTTTTTCCGTCAATAAAATTTTTACTGAAATAGAACCAAAATTCTTTCATTCTACCAAGCAAATGATTTTCACCAAATAAAATGCTTTCATTTATTTCAAATATTTCACTGTGAAATTTTTCTAGTTTTTCCTTTTTCAGACTTTCGGTGTATGCAACGTTATTACTAATTTCATCAATTAGAAACGGATTAAATAGAACACCTCTGCCAATCATCCAATTATTTATTTTCGGAAATCTTTGTTTCAAGGCATAAAAATCTTCTTTGGAAAAAATATCACCATTATAAATTAGATCTGTATTTATGAAAGGAATACATTTTTCGAAAAAATCTACATCGGCAGATCCTTGATACATTTGTTCCCCCGTTCTCGGGTGAATAGTTATATGTTTAATCGGGAATTTTTTTAACACCTCCAATACAGAAAATATTTCATTTTTATCTTTTCGGCCAAGCCTCAATTTTATGGAAAATTCACCTCTTAATTTTGGTATTACCAATGATAAAATTTCATGTATCATTTCCGGATGCGGAAGCATTCCCGAACCACGCTTTCTTTTTGCAACCTGTTTATGCGGACATCCTAAATTCCAATTTACTGTTTTGTATCCCAAATCATAAATTGAATTTGCCGTTAAGATAATATCCTCCGGATCTTTACCAATAATCTGCGGTTCAATCGGCATTAAATTATTTGCCGGTAAAACATCTTTCAATAATTTGAATTTCACCTCTTTCCCTTTTGTTGTCGGAATAAAAGGCGAAACGGCAAAATCAAATCCGAAAAAATATTTCCGGAAAACATTTCTGAAAATGTAATTTGTTACACCGCGTATTGGTGCTAAAATAAATTTATCTTTTTTTTCTGTCATTTTGATACCAATTTAACTTACAAAGTTAAGAAATTAAATTTTAAACTTGACAAACATACACGTATGTTTGTATAATTGTATTGTAAAAAAAACATTTTAAGGTCCAAAATGCGAAAGACAAAAGAAGAAGCTGAAATTACACGAAAAAAAATAATAAAAACCGCTATTAAGATTTTTTCGAAAAACGGCTACACTGCTACCAAATTAGAAGAGATCGCAAAAAAGGTTGGGGTTACAAGGGGTGCTATTTATTGGCACTTCAAAAACAAACAGGAATTATTTTCGGCAATATGCAAAGAAAATCAGAGCAAAATGATGGCAACGATTGAACAAATTAAGGCCGAAGGACACCCTCCCCTTGCGGCATTAAAAAAAGGAATGATAACTATTTTAGATAAATTTGAATCGGATAAGGAATTCAGAGAAATTGAAGAATTGTTATTCAAAACACAAATAACAGGGCAATATAAATACATAAAGCCAAACTCTAAAGTTGGTGACGAACCGGGTTTAAGTGCTTTACTCGATATTTTAACCGCAGCAAAATCAGACGGTACACTTAGAAAAGACCTCTCCCCGGAAAGTGTAACTTACGCCATCGCCAGTTTCTTTTTTGGCATCATGTCATTTTGGTTTATAAATCCCTCTGCTTATTCTATGAAAGAAAAGGCGGATGAATTCATAGATATATTTTTACACGGAATTGAAATAAACAAAAAATAAATTATGAGGCATAACTTATGTTAAAATCAAAACACATTAAAATATTTAACATCGTAATAATCGCTACAATGTTATTACTTAGTTCGGCTTGCGATAATCAAAAAGCCGAATTAAAAAATATGAATCAGATTCATAAAGAAAACGGTATTCCCGTTAAAACGGAAATTGTTTCGGCAAAGATTATCAGTAACAAATTAAATTATAACGCAATGCTAACCGGAGTTAAAGAAACCAGTGTCTTTGCAAAGGTTGGTGATAGAATAGAAAAAATATTTGTTAAAGTAGGCGATTTTGTAAAAAAAGATCAATTGCTTTTAACTCTTCCTAAAAACAATCCTCGCGCAAAATATTATCAAGCAAAAGTTGCATTCGAAAACAGTAAAACTTCTTATGAGCGTTATAAAAAACTTTACGAAACCGGCGGCATTTCGCTACAAACTTTGGATAATATTAAAACTCAATATAAAGTAAGTAAAGCAAACTTTGATAATGTTAAAGAATTAATAAAAGTAACTGCCCCCATTAGCGGATACATCACAAAAATTTCTGTTCGAGAAAATGATAATGTTAAAGAAAAGGCACATTTGTTTACCATTGCCAACGTTTCGAAATTAAAAGCAAAAATTTTGATTTCGGAAAAAGAAATTGAAGCTTTCAAAAAAGGTGTTGAAGCTATTGCAACGTGGCAAGGAAAAACAATTTACGGAAAAATTGTTGAAATAGACGTTGCAATGAATCCTAGAACACAAGCTTTTCAGGTTGTTGCGGAATTTGATAATTCGAAAAAAGAAATTCGGGCAGGAACTACGGCAGAAATCCAAATTATAAATAAAAGCGAAAAGCCCATTATTGCAATCGATAGAAAGAATTTAATAATTCGAGAAAATGAAACCTTTGTTTTTGTTGCTAATAAAAATATTGCAAAAAAAAGAAAAGTAACTTTAGGGAAAAATTACGGTTTAAAAGTTGAGGTGCTTTCAGGATTAAAAGACGGTGATTCCATAATTACCGAAGGCCAATTACTTTTAAAAGACAATGTGAAAATTCAAAATATTAATGAGGTTAAATAATGTTTCTTTCAGATATATCGATTAAACGACCAATTATGATGACAATGATTTTGCTTGTCTTCGTAATCTTCGGAGGGCTTGCATATTTTTCATTGTCGCTGGATATGATGCCAAACGTTGAAATTCCGGTGGTTACGGTTACTACTATTTATCCGGGTGGGAATCCGCAGGAAATCGAAACACAAATTTCAAAAAAAATTGAAGATGCGGTTTCAACCATCAGTAAAATCGATTTTGTACGTTCCTTTTCGATGGAAAGTGTTTCGTTGGTACAAATTCGATTTGACCTTGACAAAAAGGTTGATATTGCCGTACAAGAAGCAAAAGATAAAATTGATGCAATCCTAAATGATTTACCCAAAAACGCAAAAAAACCTATTGTTGAAAAATTTGATTTGGCTGCAAAACCTGTGGTCGAAGTAATTCTAAGCGGTAATTTATCACGAACAGAATTATTTGAGCTTGCAGATAAAAAAGTAAAGGACCGTTTTGCCCAAATCGAAGGTGTTGGTAAAGTAAATGTAATTGGCGGACAAGAAAGGGAAATCAAAATTGAACTTGATAATCGTTCGATATTTCAAAATATGATTTCTTTACCTCAGCTAAATCAGTTGATAGCAGCAGGCAACATGGATATGCCCGGAGGAAATTTCAAGAATTCCACTCAGGAATATTCCGCACGTTTGAAAGGAAAATTTAATTCCATTTCCGAGATTAAGGAATTTGAAATTCCAACACCTTTCGGGAAGAAAAAATTAAAAGACATTGCAAAAATTTCCGACTCAGGGAAAGATATAAGACAGCGTACCGTCTATTTCAATAATTTCACAAAAGAAAAAAATGACAATGTAGTTTTACTTTCTATGGTAAAAAGCCCTGACGGTAATACTGTAAAAATTGCAGAAGCAATAATTGAATCGGTACCGGAAATAGAAAAAAATCTACCCGCAGGTGTAAAACTGCATATAGTGAAAGACGGTTCGGTTTTTATTCGCTCCAGTGTTGAAGATACTTTAACAAATATAGGCTTGGGAATTGTTTTAACCGCACTTGTTTTACTTTTCTTCTTGCACGATTTACGCTCCACATTTATTGTTGCATTGGCAATGCCAATTTCAATTATTTCAACATTCATGTTGTTGCAAATTTCCGGTTTCAACCTGAATGTGATGACGCTTATGGGATTATCAACTTCGGTGGGAATTCTAGTTGCAAATTCAGTAGTTGTTCTTGAAAATATTTTCCGACATAAAGAAATGGGAAACGGAAAAAAAGAAGCTGCCGCCAAAGGTACCGGCGAAATTGTTGTAGCGGTGTTGGCATCAACATTAACAAATATAGTTGTGTTTTTGCCCATTGCATCCATGTCAAGTATAGCC
>CAZCBD010000155.1:0-6493 GCA_964496755.1 uncultured Melioribacteraceae bacterium | reverse complement strand
TTTTGATTCCCTTTACATGACCATAATAACTATTTCAACAACCGGTTATGGCGAAGTGTTGCCTTTATCGCATGCCGGTAGATTGTTTTCGATGTTATTAATTATTTTTGGGGTTCTTTCTTTGGCATTTGTAGGAAGCAGGGCTTTGCAAGTTATTATTGAAACAGAAGTTTTTAGGAGAAGAAGAATGAGTAAAAAAATAGAAAGTCTTTCGAATCATTATATTGTTTGTGGTTTTGGCAGGATGGGAAAATTTATTTGTGATAGTCTTGCAGTAAATAATCAGAAATTCGTTGTAATTGAAAATGATGATAAAAAAATTGAAAATATTATTGAACAAGGCTATTTGTTTATTAATGGGAATGCTACAAGTGACGATACTCTTATTAAAGCAGGAATACATAAATCCAAGGGAGTTATTGCCGTAATCGGTAGCGATGCCGATAATGTTTTTGTTACTCTTTCGGCCAAAGGATTGAATGAAAATATTTTTATTGTTTCGCGTGCAATTGAAGAAGGAACCGAAGAAAAGTTAAAACGTGCCGGAGCCGATAGAGTTATTAAACCATATGAGCTTGGTGGCAATAGAATGGTACAATTACTTTTACGCCCGGGAGTTATGGATTTTATTGATATAGTTGCCAGAAAACAGGGTAGAGATATTTTTTTGGAAGAGGTTACTCTTTCTGATAGTTCTCCGTTAATTAATACTAAGTTACTGGAATCTCCTATTCGAAGTCAGCTAAATGTAATGGTTGTTGCTATCTACAGGGGTAAGGAGTTTATATATAACCCGAAGTCATCAACAACTTTAAAACCGGATGATAGGCTAATTGTAATTGGCGAATCAATTAATTTAGATAAACTTATTGAACTTGCAAATCCGGAATTATAAAATTAAACTGTACAGAAGTTATAATTCTGTACAGCTAATTAAATACTATTTTAATAAGATTAATTTTTTTGAAACTGAAAAATTTCCACTTTGTAATTTGTAAATATAAACTCCGCTTGCAAGGTTAGTTGCATTGAAAACGGTTTTGTATTTACCTTTTCTCATTCTTTTATCAACTAAAGTTGATATCAATTTCCCTTTAACATCAAATATTTGTAATTTAATTTTAGATTCTGTAGGAATATAAAATTCAATATTTGTAATAGGATTAAACGGGTTTGGATAAGCACTATAAAGTGCAAAAGTTGAAGGTAAATTTTTATTACGGTCTTTTACAGAACTTGAAGATTCATAATTAGCATAAATTGAATAAATATAATTCGATTGATTGGCAATATTCCCCCAAAAGGCAGGCATTTTATCTGTCCAATCTGTTCCTGAATCTATACGCCCGGGTGAACCTTGAGTATATCTTATGCCTGGATTATTTTCATACACCCAAGCTAACCATATCTTTTTATTCTTGGGGACATAAACCGGGGATTTTAATTGAACGGTTTGCCATCCGGTAATTGTTTTTACTGAAGTTTCATTTGTTTCGGCTATTTTATTAGTTGGTTTTGAGTCTCCTTCGTAAATTGCCAAAATCATTTTGCCTGAACCTTTTGAATGAAACATTGTAACACTCTTTATCAAGCCATTTTCCGGCATAGTAAAAGGCATACATCTTCTGTTCGCGGTTGTTGTTTCTCTTTCAAAGGCAATAGTGTTACCAACATATTTACCAAGCTGACTAAAAGTAGCCGATATAATTTTATCCTTATCGATTTGAACTTCAATTGGATTCCAGTAATTGGTTATAGGAGTAGTCCAATAATCAAACCTCCAACCGGTTTCCGGAGTTGCTTCACAAGATAGAATTGAACCTGAAGGGTAATTGGCTGCTGAAGGTGAAACACTTATTTGTCCGATTCCATTAATATTGGTTGATAAAGTAAATCTTTCTTTAGGTACACGAATGCTTTGGGTAAGCGAGTCTGATGTTGTTGAATTTGTAACCTTGAGTTTAACATTATAAACACCGGCATTTGTGTAAGTATGGAGCGGGTTGTTTTCATTGGAAGAAGTTCCGTCGCCAAAGTCCCATTCAATTTTATTAATTGAACTATTTCGTGAAAAGCTTTTATTGTAAAATTGTACATTATAATTGTCTGTATTGGTTTCGCTTTCAAAGTAAGCCTCCAAGTCAACTATTCTAAGGCCGAAACCGTCTATACTTGCATAATTTCTGAAATTTGCTTTTACTAATAATTTAACTTTATTGCTTACGTTACCTTCTACAGTATATAAAGAATCGTTTGAAACATATCTTACCAAACCACTGTGCCCGCCATTATCATTATTGTATCTGATGTAATCTCCGGCTTGGGGTACAAAAGTATTCCACTCAGGACTATTTCTATCTATAAATTTCCTGTTATTTTTAAACCAGTTTTTTAGTGCCTGTGAATTAGTAATCATCCAACCTCCATAATATCCTCCTGTAAAAGAATATCCTGATACTTTATAAATCCAAGAAACAAATTCCGAGCACCATGCCTCATACGGATCTAAATATAAGTCGATATAGTATGGATAAAATGAAATGTTTTTACCTGTTTCATGAGGGCCGCGATTATATTCTTTGATGGCATTATTTACAATAATTTCGCCTAAGTGAGTTGGATTGGATAATAAAACATTTTTATTACTTTGGATAGTAAAATCATTTGCAGTATAATTTTTAATATCTTGTAAACTTTGAGCTTTAATAAAAATAAAGAAGATTAAAATAAAATAAAGTATTCTTTTTGTTTTCATTTTTTTCCCCCGAAAAATTTAATGTGTAAAATCACAATAAAAACGTAAGGGGATTATTTTTTCCATATGAAGTTTTATTTTTCCAAAAACAAATTACTATCCGCAGCCGGTAGCTCTTCAACACCTCTTAGCTTTCTTTCAATAGTTCTGGTTTTCTTAGTGGCATCTCCAATTGTTTTACTTGCCTGATCAAGTTTTAGTTGAGTTTTTTCCAAAATATCACCGAATTTACCAAACTCACTTTTTACCACACCAAGTAGCTTCCAAACCTCACTACTGCGTTTTTCAATTACCAATGTTTTGAATCCCATTTGCAAACTGTTTAATAATGCTGCAATGTTTGTAGGACCGGCAATAATAATACGAAAATCTCTTTGCAGGGTGTCTGCAAGTCCGGGGCGACGAATTACCTCGGCATATAATCCCTCTATTGGTAAAAACATTATTGCAAAATCGGTAGTAGCCGGAGGATTAATATATTTAGAAGAAATACTTTTGGCATTTTCTTTCACACGTTTTTCAATTTCTTTTGATGATTCCTCAATTAAAATAGGATTAGCTTGCTCCTGCGAATCAATTAGACGCTGATAATCTTCCAGTGGAAATTTTGCGTCGATAGGCATCCACACAACATCCTCAGGCGAATCATTTTTGCCGGGCAATTTAACTGCAAAATCAACACGTTGGCCGCTTCCTTTTTTTACTTCTACGTTTCTCGAAAATTGATCGGGGGCAAGAATTTGACCGATTAAATTTTCGAGCTGGATTTCGCCCCAAGTACCTCGGGTTTTTACATTTGTTAATACTCGTTTTAAATCACCAACACCACTGGCAAGAGTTTGCATTTCACCTAACCCTTTATGTACTATTTCAAGTCTTTCACTTACAAGTTTAAAAGATTCCCCTAACCGTTTTTCAAGTGTTTCATGAAGTTTTTCGTCCACGGTTATGCGCATTTCCTCAAGTTTCTTTTCATTATTTTCTCGCATCAAATTTAAATTATCCGATATTTGTTTTTGTAAACTTTCAAATCGGATTTCGTTAGCCTGAGAAAATTTTTGTAATTGATTTGAAAAAAACTCCAATTGATTTTTTTGCATTTGGGAAGTTTCGGAAATTCTTTTAGAAATACTATCGGTAAAATTATTTACTGCATTGGTGAGCTCTTGCCTTGCTTCTTTTTGACTATTAGAAAATTCGTTTCGTGTTCTACTAAATTCATCTTTAATGGATTTTTCCACACGATCAAAATTATTTGTAATTGAATTTAGTAATTGATCTGCGCTATCTGTTTTTGAATTTATTTTTTTTTGCAATAAATAATTTGATATTAAAATTATTCCAACAATTAAAAAGTTTAATATTAAAAGTTCTGTCATTTAAAATCCCCTTAAAAAAACATTTAACTTCAAAATATAATAAAACTTAGTTGAAGATTGTTTACAGAAAAGTATTAATTGTTTAACTTTCAAACATGAACAAAAAAATCTATTTGGAAAACTTAAAAGTATATGAAAAAATCGATTAAAAACATAACCGGTATTTTAATGTTTTTACTTTTGTTTGTAAGTACCGGTGTATTATTTTCATATTTATGGTTACGTTCAGAGCTACCTGAGTATGAGGGAGAAATTAAAACATCTCAATTAACCGAAAATGTGGAAATTTATAGGGACAACAATGCAGCTGTACATATTTTTGCCGGTACTGAAGAAGATGCTGCTTTTGCTTTAGGTTTTATACATGCACAGGAAAGACTTTTTCAGATGGACTTGTTTCGCCGTGCAGCCGAAGGGCGATTAAGTGAAATCTTTGGTGAAAAAACTTTGGCTTTTGATAAAATGTTCAGAACTTTAGGATTATATCGAATTTGCAAAAATAGTTATCCAAAACTTGATGCCGAAACAAAAAAAATGCTTGTTGCATACACAAACGGTGTAAATAAATTTATAAAAGAAAATAAAAATTATTCAATTGAATTTTCAGTTTTGAATTATAAACCCTATAAATGGAAACCCGAACATTCAATGGTAATTTCAAAATTACTTGCATGGGAACTGAATATAAGTTGGTGGACGGATATTGCCTTTACGCATTTAATTCAAAAATTTGGCGAAGAAAAAGTTAAAGAAATTATTCCCGATTTTCCTGAAAATGCACCTACTATTATTCCTAAGAATGAAAAATTATTAGCTGTAGATTTACGAAATCTAATTGAAGTGGATAAAAACTTTAGAGGATTTATCGGTTTTGGGGGCAATCACATAGGCTCGAACAACTGGGTAGTTGGTAAGAAAAAATCTTTTACGGGTAAACCCATTATTGCCAACGATCCGCATTTGGCACATAAGATTCCGGCCAAATGGTTTGTTGTTTCAATTAATTCGCCAAAATGGAATTCAGCAGGATTTTCATTGCCGGGTATTCCCGTAGTTGTGGTTGGGAAAAATAAATATATTGCTTGGGCAGTTACAAATGTGATGGCAGATGATGCGGATTTTTATCTTGAAAAATTTGATGCAAAAAAACAGCATTATCTTTTGGATGGGAAATGGAAAAAAATTAAAATTACGACGGATACTATTAAAATTAAAAACACCTCGGATTTTATTTTAAAAACAAAAAGAACCCATAGAGGCCCGATTATTTCCGATGTGCATTTGTATGACGAAATGTTTGAAAAAGATAAAATTACGATTCCACCTGTTAGTATGCGTTGGACTGCTTTTGAATTTAATCACGAATTAGATGCTTTTATAAAATTAAATCGTGCTGAAAATTTTTATGAATTCAAAAAGGCTTTGCAAAATTTTTCCGTGCCGGGGCAAAATTTTTTATATGCTGATTCCCTGAATATCGGATATATTTGTGCAGCAAAAATTCCAATTAGGCCAAATAATTCTCCCTCTTTTATTTTCCGAGGCGATTCATCCAAGTATGATTGGAAAGGATTTATTCCTTTTAAATTGATGCCTAAAGCATTTAATCCGAAACAAAGTTTTTTGGCTACTGCTAATAATAAAACCGTTAAAAACTTCAAATATCATATTTCAAATTTATGGGAACCAAGTTCGAGAATTGAAAGAATTGAAGAATTATTAAACTCTAAAGAAAAGCATTCGGTAAATGATTTTAAAAACTATCAAAATGATTTAATGTCAAAATATGCCGAAGATATTATTCCTTACGTTTTAAGAGCTTTTAAAAATGCTAGAATAAAAGATTCAAACCTTAAAATAGCCTTAGGTCTATTAGGCAAATGGGATTTTGTAATGGATAAGTTTAGCCAAACTCCCACAATTTATTCGGTATTCTTTAATACATTATTAAAAAATATCTTTGCTGATGAAATGACTAAACAAGAGTATAAAGAATATATTTTTGTTGCTAACGTACCATATCGTGTAATAAAAAAAATGTTATATGAAAATAGATCAACATGGTTTGATAATATTAAAACTCCGCAAGTTGAAAATAGAAATACGATTATTAGGAATAGTTTGGTAGAAGCATTATCAGTACTTGAAAATAAATTCGGAAAAAATATTGCAAAATGGCAATGGGGTAAATTACATAAAGTGAAATTCGAACATCCTTTTTCAGGCGTATCTTCTTTGTTGGATGGCATTCTTAATGTAGGTCCTTTTGAGATTGGAGGAAGCGGAACTACTATTTTTAATACGGAATACTATTTTACCGAACCCTACGGAAATGTACTTGGTCCTTCAATGAGATATA
>CAZCBD010000154.1:0-6627 GCA_964496755.1 uncultured Melioribacteraceae bacterium | reverse complement strand
TTTTTCCCCAACCTCCAATTCTACCGGCTTTAACAAACTTGAAATAATCGTCTTTAGTCAAGTGAGTAACTTTTTTAATTATTTTGTTAACACCAACAAAATAAGTGTTTTTATGAGTGATGTTATCTAATGTAGAAATATCTTTTTTGTTAACTGATGTTAGATATTTGTTAACAACATTTTTTACTTCACCTTCGTTTGCAAAAATAAAAGTTACTGAAAGAAGGGTAAATAGTAAGGCCACAAAAATTGATTTAGAAATTCTCATTTTGACTCCCGTCATTTATTAAGTAAAATTTTACCTATTTAAATTATTAAAAAAAAATCACAAAAAGAATTATACACTAGAATTTATTTTCGGAAGAGTATAGCTTTTTTTTAAAAAAAAGCGGCAAAACGCCGCTATTTAAACTCGAAAACTGAAATAAAAATCAGTTGTCTTTTTCTTTATGAATTATTTTTTCTTTTAAAATAAGCTATTATAAATCCTAAAATTATAAAAATCGTCCCAATCCAAATAAGTGAAATAAAGGGTTCTATTCTAACTTCAATTGTTAAAATATCATTTTGTTTTTCTATTCGAGTTTCGTTAGAATCCTTTGCAACTATTAGTCCTACGCTACCGGAAGCATCGAGCCATTCCAATTGAATTTTCAATTTTAATTCGGGCACTTTAACCGGAATAAATTTTCTTTCGTTTCCTTTGGTTTTCATTACCGGTTTTATTTTGATTTCATTTCCACCACTTTTTAGAATTAAATTTACTCCTATTACAAATTCTTTTCCCTTTTGCATAGCCTCAAAAGCATTTTGAGGAAAATCAAATGAATCAAAAAATATTTCGACATCATTTACAATTTGTGATGTTTGTTTTTTAAGTGTAATTTTTTCTCCCGATACCTTTTCTTTCTTTGTTTCAAAACCAAGTGGAGTTATATAATAATCATATGTAAAGCGAGAAATTATATATGGCTCCTTCATTATTCCATTATTATATTCACTAAAATACATTACCGGATAAGCTTCCAATTTGTCATCTATCAATAATGTAAATTTGTATTTATTTGTGTTTGGAATTAGTGAGTAATCTTTAAAAATTATTTGGTGTCCAAGTATTTTTTGTGGTTCGTTTTTTTGTAAATCAACTTGCGTCTTTTCAACAAAATTGCCCGTAAAAATCACTCCGATTAAAAATATTCCAACGCCAAGATGCGAAAAGTATGCACCTGTTTGTTTTACATTTTTTTTAAATACCGTGAAAATAAATTCCAAATTTGTTGTTATCGTAAACCACGAAACAAAAAGTAATATAATATTTCCGGTAGTTGAAATTTCACTAAAAATAACCGTGCCGATAGTAAATAAGAGTGCGGAAACAAAAGAAAGAATTATTGAATTAAAAAATTTCTTGGTTGAATTTTTTTCCCATTTTAAATATATGCTGATGCTATTGGTTAATCCGAGAAGAATTGCAATCGGGAAATTCATATCATTATAAAAACTAATATCAATTGCATTCCCGATTATCGGCATCGAAGTGCCCGCAATAATTACGATAGCCGAAGCTATTAAAATAACACTACCATAAAATAAAAAACTTTCTTTGGATAAAATTCTGAAGCTCTGTAATTTTATTGTTTCAAAATCATTTTTATTTTTAATCAATAAATAAATTGGTATAACCAAAAATAATATTAGAAAAACAAGTAAGAAGGTAAACACAATTCTACCCGGAACTGCAAAAGAATGAACGGAAGCATCTTGTAAAATTCCACTACGCGTTAGAAAGGTACTGTAAATGACCAAAACAAAAACAAGTGCCGACAACATTAAATTTGTTTTTAAAAAGGCAATTTTCCCTTCTCTTTCGCTCCGACCTTGAATCAACATTGTATGTATTAAAGCAACCCAAATTAACCACGGAACCAAACTCGCATTTTCAACAGGATCCCAGCCCCAATAGCCACCCCAACCTAAAACTCCATAAGCCCAATAACCGCCCAACATAATTGAAGCACCCAAAACCATTGCACCGATTAAATTCCAAGGCATTGAAAATTTCAACCATTTTTTGTAATCCCTTTTTACTAAAGCACTCATTGCAAATGAAAAAGGAACTGCAGATAAAGCAAAACCCACAAATAATATTGGGGGATGAATTTGCATCCAGAAATTTTGTAACAACGGATTCAGTCCTTTTCCTTGAATTAAAAATTGATTGAAAGAAATATTTGCCCCTTTTAAAACCCCGTATAGTTCCGAGCTCATTTTCACAAACGAATTACCCGTTTGCGAATCCGTAAAAATAAATTCTCTTAAATACGGTAATGATACAAGGTGCTTATTGATGTTATTTAAATCAAGATAAGCTACTGAATTCCATAAATATGCAAAGGGTGTTTTTAACAAAGGACTAACCATTGCTAACAAAAAGGTTGTGGTTAATGAGTAGAAAAACATTACCGAACCTTCGTTATAATTTCTTTTCGATAAATACCCGATTAAAACCAAACCGATAATTGAAGCGAATAAATTCCAAAGAAGAAAACTACCTTCTTGTCCGGCATAAAAAGTGGATAGCAACAAACCGGTACTTAAACCTGAACCGCTATATTCATATACATATCTGTATTGATATTGATGGGTAATTATTGCATTAAAAAGAATAATTGAAGCTCCTATTACAAATACGGATAATAAATAAAAGCCTAACCGCCCGTATCTATCGGTATTTTTATAGCCTTTAACCGAAAGTCCATACATTAAAACCGAAAAAAGACTTGCTAAAAAAGCAATTGTTAAAAATATATTTCCAATCATTAAATATCCTTTTTTACTTTAAGTTTTCTTCATATTGAGTTTCATATTTTGAGGGACATTTTGTTAATATATCTGTTGCATAAAAAACATCATCTCTGTATTTACCTGTTACAACAACACTTGTAGCGGCTTCAAAATTATTCGGCAACATTCCATTATAAACAACTTTTATCCTCACATTATTGTTATCTACAATCCAGAAAGTTACTTTATTATTTTCTTTGTCAATTTCAACTCCTCCGGATTTATCCCATGCACCGGTTGCTCTAATCGTTTTCGTACTGTTTTTCAATTTGTTAAAATCATTTTCATAAGCAATGCTACTTTGTGAAAGCAAGAAAGCCATTATAACAAAGAATATACTTATAATAATTCCACCAAAAATATATTTACCTTTCATCATATATTTATCCTTCATCAAAATTCCTTTCCATCTCGTTTTCAATTAATTTTATTTTTCTTTCAAGTTTATTTAAATAAATAAAAATTCCAATCCAAATTGTTAAAACAATAAAAAGCACAATGTATATTGAATTATTCGATAAAAATTGATATAGATTTTCCATTCTTAAAACTCACTATTGTTTTTTAATAACTTATCTTTAACAAGCAACAATCTAACCCCTAAATTCCAAAGCCAAAAATAAAGAATTGTGAAAGCTCCGAGTGAAATAAAAAATATCACCAGCATATTTCCATTCATTTTAAAATCAACTATTGGTCCGGAAGATGTATCGTCTATTGAGCCGGGATGCAAACCGGCCATAATTCTCGGCATAATGAAAATAAAAAAGGGAACAGTTAAAAAAGAAATTATTGCATAAACTGCCGAAAGTTTTGCACGTTTATTTTCATTTTCAATTGAGGAGCGAAGTGCAAATAATGCCCCGTATATAATAAGCAAAACAAAAATACTAGTTTCCCTGGGGTCCCAATTCCAAAAACTTCCCCAACTAAATTTTGCCCAAATTGAACCTGTTAGAGTTGCAAGAACACAAAAAAGCATACCAAGTTGCAACGAAGCTAATGATTTTAAATCATTATCTATTTCTTCGGTTTTTAAATACTTGATTCCATAAATCATTGCCGATAAAAATGCAATTACCGAAAGCCACGCTGTTGGAACATGATAAAAAATAATCCGGGCTTTATCTTCAAGCCCCGGAATCAATGGAAACTCGTTCCAATTTGATGGGCTTTTTACAATAGGAAATGATAGGCCGGCAAATAATACATACCCCATTGATAGGAATAAAATCGACTTCCAGATTATACTAAAATAATTTTTTTTTCCATTTATCATTTGTGTCTCTTTTTTCAAGATAGTTTTACAAAAAATAAAGTAAATTAATATATAAGCATTTGACAAAAATATTTTAAGTAAGTTATTAAGTTACAATACTCATTATTAAATGTAAACAAATAATTTTTCAATCTTAATTAAAATATTCTTATTTTTTAGCGTAAAATCGCAATATTTAGCACACTAAATAAGACAAATTTATCTTTTTATAAAAGGGGACTAAATGAAAAATCTTAATAAGCTTCCAATCCAATTGATGACATTTTGCTTTTTCTTTCTCATAGTTAATGCCCAAACTTCCCATAAATATGTAGGGGTACAAAGATGCAAGATGTGTCACAGCAACGAAAATAGAGGAAATCAATTCAAAATTTGGATACATAGTAATCATTCAAAAGCCTTTGAAACTTTAAAAACACAAAAGGCCAATAGACTGGCAAAAAAAATGGGTATTAAAAAAAATGCATCCAAAGCAAATGAATGTTTGAAATGCCATGTAACTGCCTTCGGGGTAAAAAAAGAATTAATCACTAAAATTTTTAACAAAGAAAACGGTATTCAATGTGAAACATGCCACGGAGCGGGAAGCGACTACAGTTTAATAACAGTAATGACCAATAAAAATAAAGCTGTTGCAGCCGGTTTACATATTTACGGCTCTAAAGAAAAAATCAAAACTCTGTGTCAAACTTGTCATAATAAACAAAGTCCGAATTTTAAGAAATTTGATTTTGAAAAAATGTGGGATAAAATTAAACATTATAGGAAAAATAATTTTTAATAGAAGTTAATTATTTCACGTTGTTCACAAACATATCATTCAAGAAAAATAACATCCGACAATTTTCTTTACCCTATAAAAATTATAGGGTGGTTTATTTTTTAATTTTAAATTTGACAAAAGGTTATTTTTTTTATAGCTTTTTAGAGAAACATTTCTCTAAAGATTTTATTCACAAACTAAAAGTAATATTATGGCTCTAGACAAAAAAAAGACACCGGAACCTACGTTACGCAGACTACCAAGATACTTGCATTTACTGATTAGACTTATGGAGGGTGGAAGAACCGAAGTATCCAGCACAGTAATTGCTAAAGAATTAAATCTTGATCCCACTCAAGTGCGAAAGGATATTGAGTACACTGAAATTACTGGAAAACCCAAAACCGGCTATAATATTGCCAAATTAGTTGATGCTATCCGCAACTTTTTAAATTGGCACATCGACAAAAAAGCCATTTTAGTTGGGGTAGGGCATTTAGGAACGGCAATGCTCGGATATTCGAATTTTGAAAAATACGGTTTACACTTCATTGCCGCTTTTGATACAAATCAAAAAAAAATCGGAACTAAAGTTCATAATATTCCGATTTACGATTTAAATGATTTACCTGACATTGCAAAAACTCATGATGTAAACTACGGCATTCTCACGGTTCCACCTCAATATGCACAATTTGTTACGGAAATGATGATTGAGGGAGGGGTTCGTGCAATTTGGAATTTTGCACCAACTCAAGTAAAGGTGCCGGATAATGTAGTGCTGGAAAATGCTCAACTAACTCAATCTCTTGCCGTACTTTCCCGAAAGTATGTTGAATTACTTGAAAGAGAAGTTGATTAATTTGCTTTAATTTATTTAGAAACTTTTTACTACTTGATTAGTATAACTTCAGGCGTAACAATTTGGGAACTAGTACATCTAAATAGTTGTACCGCAAACAATTTGTACTCGAGTTTTCACTAAAACCGGAGGAAGTTATGACAAATAATTTTAAAGATAGAAGCAATTATTTTAAAGGGTTGCTTTTATTGGTTGGTGCCGATAAAATTATTACAGATGAAGAAACTAAATTGCTAACATCAATCGGTAAAACTTTAGGCTTTGAAAAAAGATTTATAAAAGAAGTAATTAATGATTATTTGGAAAATGAATATATTTCGCACGAACCACCCAAATTTTCACAAACAAATTATGCCAAGGCTTTTATTAAAGACGGTATCCGCCTTGCTCTTGCCGACAATGAATTACAATCGGTTGAAGTGGAATGGTTAAAAAAAACAGCTGATGAAAATAGTATTCCTTTAACTTGGGTAGATAATTATTTAAACAAATATTTATCTAATCGTACAGCTTTAGAAAACACCCCTTTGGAAATCGAAAAATTTTTTAATCCTTCTTTTGCCGGCTAACTCGCTATTGCGAGTTAGTTTTATTACGAATCAATCCTAGTGCAAGTTACTTTTATTTCAAATTTACTTCGTAATTATAACAATTCTTTTTATTTTTATACTTGTTCGGAAATAATATTGAGATATAATTATGAAAAAATTAAAACCAATTATTTTTACCTTATTTGCATTTATACTATCAACTTTAAATTTAAATTTTGCACAACGTAGTCTCTATAAAACCATTGACTACACAAAACTAAAATGGGAAACATCCGATTTTGGTAAAATGTGGACGTTCGATAATGTTCCGGTTGAGCAATTTAAACAA
>CAZCBD010000153.1:0-6664 GCA_964496755.1 uncultured Melioribacteraceae bacterium | reverse complement strand
CTCATAAACTTTTTTAAGCAGATTGTTTTTTTCTTCAATATTGCAACGAATCTTATTTTCAAGATCTTCTTTGTTTAGTAAATCAACAATTCTAATTCCTTTTCTCGAATATTTATCGTAGTAACAAGGCCCGATTCCACGACCGGTAGTGCCGATTTTTTTATTGCCACTTTGATTTTCTGAAAGTGAATCCAAAATTTTATGATAAGGCATAATTAAATGAGCATTTTGACTAATAAATAATCTGCCCTTAGTGCTGATGCCGTTTTTTTCTAAAAATTCAATTTCTTCTAATAAAGCATTGGGGTCAATAACAACACCATTTCCAATTACGCATTCAACTCCTTCTCTTAAGATTCCACTTGGAATTAAATGAAGTATATACTGTTTGTCACCAATCTGTATTGTGTGTCCTGCATTTGCTCCACCTTGGTATCTAACAACTATATCATGTTTTGAACTTAAAATATCTACAATTTTTCCTTTACCTTCGTCACCCCATTGGCTACCAACTAAGATTGACACACCCATAAAAAACTCCTAAAACTATTAAAAATTAATGAGCATACTCACAAAAAATAAAACTCCGAATGATATATTCGGAGTTGTAAAAATACAAAAACATAATTTTTTATTTAAAACTTTCTATCGCTTTTTCAACTGAATCAAAATTTTCGAAGATAGTTATTAATTTTGTAATTACCAGCAAACTGTTAATTTTATCTGTGGCATTTGCCAGTTTCAAATTACCCTCGCCATTTTTCATAGTTGTATAACCGCTAATTAACATTCCTAAACCGGAACTGTTCATAAACTTAACACCTGAAAGATCAACCACAACATTATTTTTTCCTTCATCGAGCAAATCGTGTAATAATTGATTGAATTCCTGCGCTTCGGGGCCACCCATAATGTTTCCCTTTAATTCAACTACTACAGCATTATACTTTTCGTATGTTTTCGAACGCATACATTCTCCCTTTATATTAAGTAATAATTATCTTTAGCATATTTTTATTTGTTCTTAATGCTAAACTACTATCGTTTTTTAAATTATGCAAACTTATATTAAAAAGAAAGTTGCAAATAGTTTAATTTCGAATATTATCAATATTATTTATTATATTTCATACTTACGGAACATTAAAAGTTTAACCATCGTCTAATTTTTGGAACTTACATGTTGGAAGATAAAAACCAAAATTTGAATTCTAATCGAAAAGATGTCGAAGACGAAGACTTTTCTTTGATTAGAGCTTTTAATGAAGGTAATGAATCTGCATTTACAAAATTAATGTTAAAACATAAAGATAAAGTTCAGAATTTGATTTACCTAACATTAGGTGAAAATGAATTTGTTGATGACATTATTCAGGATGTATTTATTAGTATCTATAAAAAGCTTTCGGATTTTAGATTCGAATCAAAATTTTCTACCTGGATTTATCGGATAACGGTTAATAAATGTAGAGATTATTTGAGAAAGAAAAGAGTTCGGAGCATTTTTGTACCAATAAAGGATACTGACCGTGAACCGGCTGCTGTTATTCGTTCCGAGAGTATTGATATTCCTGCTATTGTTAGAAAAGCTATTGCCCGATTACCGGAAAAATTACGAGAACCATTGATTTTACGCGATATTGACGGCTTTAGCTATCAGGAAATAGCTGATCAGCTCGAATGCGAAGTGGGTACTATTAAATCGAGGATTTTTAGAGCCCGAGAAAGTTTGAAAATTTTACTGGAACCTTATCAAAATGAAATTAAAAAATAAATTGAAATCAGTGTATAATTTATATAACTCCGGATGTTAAATAAAAACAGAAATATTAATAAGAGTTTGATTGAAAAGATTAAAAGCAACTTGCTTTTAATTGGTCTTGTATTTATTACAATTGGTTTTATGATTTTTTTTAAAATTAATGAAAATATGCAACAATCATACAACAAAGGGAAAATATATATAAACGATTTTTTTAATAAAAAACTAAAACCTTTGTACCAACCTAATGAAATTTCTAATGAACAAGTTTTTAATCTGGTGTTTCTTGATGAAATGCCTTTGTCAGAAAATAAACTGTTGAAATTTAAATCTGATTTTGGCAAACCTTCAATTGAAATTGAACCAACCGGTAGTAAATTATCAGCAAATTATTTTGATGTTTTTAAAAATAATTTTATAAAAAAAAAGCAACAAAAATTAAAAATAGATTCTTTGCTGGAAGTTAGCAAACCGATAATAGCAAAAAGTATTTATACTAAAAACGATTCGGTTTTCGCCATTAATCCCGAATTAATAAAAATTGCAAGTGATTTAAAAACAAAAATTTTGTTTTATGCCGATTCACAAAAAACGGCTCGCCTTTTTCTAAATTCAAGGAACAAGAATTTTTCTGAGTTGGTTAGGAATATTGAATTTTATGATAGTTCCAAAGATGCAAAACAATTTGTGGTTTATGACGGTGGTAAGTTTCTAAATAAGGCATTAAAAAGAAATGAAAAAAAATTTTCTGAAATACCACAAAGCGAAATGCAATTTAATTTTAAAATTCTTTCAAACCAACAATCAATGGTATTGCAATTTGGAGATTTTGATAAAGCCGATATCATGAATCAAATTCTATCTAACAAACAAGGTTCCCTTATTTTGGGTTTTAATGAGAAAGAGATTGAATTTAAAACAAAGACAGATTCTATACAATCTAAACTAAATGAGTTAAAAAAAATAAACAAACAAATTTCCGGAGCATTTCTCGGTGCCGATAGTTGGAAAGAGTTTGGAATTCGAATTGATTCTCTTGCTAATGTTTGGACAAAATCGAATAAAAAATTAGATAAATTGATTAAAATAAAAGAGAAAAACGATCGAATAAAAAAGAAACATTCGAAAATTAAAAGAATAGGAAGAAAGAATCATTTAAGGTCGAAATAATTTTGAAAAGCAAAGTATTAAATATTATTAGCAATAAAAAATTAGAGAACACAATTTTATCCATTGTTTTTTTGCTGGCATTAAAGCTACTTTTCCCGTTAGCCGAATCTTTTTTACCCAAAATAATGATTGGTAGCGTAACACTGATTGTTGCAGGTTTTGCTTTTTTATTTTTTGAAGAAAAAATTAAAACCAAGAAAGAAGACCCGCTTGATTTAATTAAATATTTAGTGATGCTAGCGGGTTTTGTATTTCTTTTACTTTTAATTCAAAACTTGACTCTTTCTGAAAAGCAAGCATACTTTTTTCATAATAACATAATAACATCAATAATAATTAATTTAGAATTAATCTTTTTGTTATTGTGTTATGTCTTTTTCCTTGTAGTTTTCAAATTACTTTTCTTTTTAAGACAGAAAAAAAAGCCCGAGAAGTACTTTAAGGCTAAACTATATTTTGTAATTGCTGCTTCCATTCTTTCTTTAATTGCAAGTAGTATTACTCAAATTAATTTTATAAAATATGCTTTTTATTATGTTGCACTTTTACTAATATTAATCAATTCCTTTAGGGTAGCGTGGATAGCATTTTTATTGAAAAAACAGAAATTGGTTTTATTAGGAGGTTCGATTTTATTAGCAATAATATTTAGTTCAACCTCTGCTTCGTTTTATAACAAATCTAATTTTTCGCTAGTGGCATTAGATTTATTTTTACCGGGAATGCGAGTGTTTATAGATTTAATTTCACAATACGGTTCATTTTATTTTACCATAATATTTTTTACAACACTTTTTCATATTCCAACCGCTTCGGTTTTCGATAGAAAAGCTGAAGAGCTTTCTTCGCTTTTGGATTTAAGTAATCTGGTTACACAAGTGTTTGACTTTAAAGAACTGGCCGAAAATGTAACGGAAACAACCATCAGAGTCTGCAATGCATCGGCCGCTTGGTTAATTGTAAAAATTAATGATAACTACGAAATAATTTCAGTTAAAAATATTGGTTTTATTGATGCCGAAGAAATTTCAAATTTTATTTTGAAAAGTGATAGCATTAAAGAAAATAACGTATTGGTTTTTAATAGAGATTTTTGGCTTGATATAAAAGCAAAACCGAAGTTCAACACTTTCGTGGTTGCTCCCTTAAAAGTACACGAAGAATATAGTGGTTATCTTTTTGCTGCAAGATTAAACGATATAAATTTTGACGAAGAAGATCAGAAAACAATTTTGTCTTATGCCGATTTTGCGGCTGTTACATTTGAAAATGCAAAATTAATTAAAGAATCAATTGAAAAAGAACGAATGGAAAAAGAGTTGGATTTGGCTCGTGAAATTCAACATAAAATTATTCCCGTCAAAACTCCGCAAACTAATAAGTTGAAAACATCGGCACTTTTTGTTCCCGCTTTTGAAGTGGGAGGAGATTATTATGATTTCTTTGATTTAGGTGAAAATAAATTGGGCTTCGTAATTGCAGATGTTTCGGGCAAAGGAATTTCTTCGGCTTTTATTATGGCCGAAGTTAAAGGGGTTTTTGAATCACTAGCAGATTTAATTGATAGCCCGAAGGAATTGTTAATTAAGGCCAACAAGATTTTGGAAAAGAGTTTGGATAAAAAAAGTTTTGTGACAGCTATTTACGGAGTATTTGATTTACTGAATAATAAATTGAGTTTTGCACGAGCAGGACATCCGCCCTTAATTTTATTGCGGGATGGAGAAATCTTAAAATATCAACCCAAAGGCTTGGGACTGGGTTTCAGATTTTTTGAATTATTTGAAAAAAATATTGTTGAAGAATCAATAGATTTAATGGAGAACGATTTAATTGTAATTTATACCGACGGAATAACGGAAGCTAAAAATGAAGAGTTACAAGATTATGGAGAAGATCGTTTAGAATACAAAATTAAAGAATCATCTGAAAAAAACATTGATGATATCGGGGAGAAAATTTTAGAATCTGTAAGTATATATTCACAAAATATTCCTCAGCATGATGATATTACTTTAGTTTTGTTTAAGTGGACAATTAATTCGGATTCTCAAAATAACTTTGATTTTCAAAAAACAAAATCAGAAATTACAGCTTGAAAAAATAATTACGAGTGAAATTATTATTAGGTGGAGAAAATAAATGACGGAATTTAAAATCTCAGTAAGAAATGCCGACGGGGGAATTAGTGTTATTGATTTGAAAGGTTATTTGGATGCGCATACGGCACCGGAACTTGAAAATACTTTTGATCAATTAATTACACAAAAAAAATTCAAAACCGTTGTGAATTTTGAAGAACTTAATTACATAAGTAGCGCGGGGCTTGGTGTATTTATGGCTTTTGTTGAAACAATGCGCGAGAACAAAGGTGATATTAAATTTACTAATATGAAAGAAGGTGTTTTCAATATTTTCGATTTACTTGGGTTTCCGATGTTATATGAATTTTATAATGATGAAACCATTGCAATCAACAAATTTAGCGAGCAGGAAAAATCTTGAAAAGATTTCGAAGAAATATTTCCATTAGCAGCACTACGGATAATTTATCAATAGTAAGAGGTTTTATTGAAACCGTAGCAAAAGAGGCAGGGTTTGATGATTCTGTTACAAGTAAAATTATCTTAGCTGTTGATGAGGCATGTACAAATGTAATTAAACACGCTTACAAGTTTAATGAACAAGGCGAAATTAATATCGATGCTAATTTTAGCGGAGATATGCTTCAAATTATTCTTACCGATAATGGAGTTAATTTTGACTCCGATAAAATTCCGGAACCTGATATTAAAAAATATCATCAAAATAAAAAAAGCGGCGGTTTAGGTATGTTTTTAATGAAAAAATTGATGGATGATGTTAAATACATTCAATTACCTAATCATGCTAACCAAGTTGTATTGATTAAGTACATTAATTAATTATTTAATACTACGAACAATATTATGAATCTTTCCGAAAATAAAATTGCAATTAGAAATCTATCGGCTTTGGTTGATTTTAGTAATATCATTAACTCTAAAATGGATTTGGAATTTGCATTAAACAATTTATTATTTACATGTTTTGGTAAATTCTTTGCAACCAAAGGAATGGTGGTTTTATTAAATAATAACAAGTTTAGAGTTAAAGCGAACAAAGGATTTTCTACAGCGGTTTTAAATGAAATAAAAAATTTTACTACTCACGAATTTTATGATGAAACAAAACGAAATTATTTTTTAGAAAAAAACAAAATCCAAATTTGCAAGAAAATAGAATCATCAAATAGAGAACTGGGTTTTTTATTACTTGGAGAAAAATTTAATAAGGAAAATTATTCAGATGATGATTTGAATTTTTTGGAAACAATAATAAATATTGCTGCTACGGCAATAGAAAACTTTTTTATTGTTGATGAGCTTAAAAAATCAAACAGAGAACTTGATTCTAAAGTAAATCAATTATCCTCTTTATTCGATTTAAGCAAGGAATTCAGTACCATTTTAGATGAAAATATGATTGGTAAATTAGTTTCATTTGTACTAATTGGTCAGTTGATGGTTTCAAAATATTCCGTCTTGGTTTTTCAAGGCGATAAATATAAAATTTTAGAAACAAAAATTTCTGACGAACAAATTGATTTTATTGCCGATAGAATTAATCTAAAAGAAATTATAAAACCGCTTGAGATAAATGATGATTTGAGAGAAGCACTATTAAAACAAAATATTGACATTGAATTGCTTG
>CAZCBD010000152.1:0-6697 GCA_964496755.1 uncultured Melioribacteraceae bacterium | reverse complement strand
TGGAATTGTATTTGGGGCAACAAAACCGGAAGAATTGAAGGACAATATTTCTAGATTTTTGGAAATACCGGTACTGCTTCCGGGAGTTGGTGCTCAGGGCGGAAGTCTGGAAGATGTTGTTAAAACTTTTACTCTAAATAATCATAATGCCTATATTATAAATGTTAGCCGTGGTTTAATTTACGTGGATTCATCAGAAAAATTTGGTGATTTTACTGCAAAAAGATTAGAGAAATTTAATGAGGATATAAAAATATTTTCAAATATCTAATTTAATAGTTTCCCTTTAATTTTTTTTTCATTATTTTTTTCAAAGTAGGGCAGATGCAAATTTTCAAATTGATTGTGAGGAGAAAATGCTTACTGAACAAAAAATAAGTGAAAAGGATTTATATAAAGTATGGCTTAATTTTGATTTTGATTCGGATTTAAGAACAACTTCCGGAGAAAAAATAACAATACTTGATAAAGGTGTTTTAGATATTGAAACCAGTGGTCCCGATTTTAAAAATGCTAAAATTAAAATCGGGAATTTTTTATTTACGGGTGATGTTGAAGTTGAATTGGATTATAAATGTTGGAAAACTCACGGACATAATATCGATCGAAAATATTCAAAAACAATTCTTCATGTTTGTTTGTTTAATAAATTCAACCAACCTTATGTTTATTCCAAAGACGGTAGAAAAATACCCTCGCTTTGTTTAGAAAAAATTCTTGATGAAAATATCATTAATCAATTTAGTGATATTGATTTAGATTCGAATAATAAAATACGTTGTTGTACTGAAATTAATGATGAAATAAAATATAAATTCCTAGGTTACTTAAAAACTTTAGGCATTGAACGGTTTAATAAAAAATGCGACTCTTTTCTTTTTCGAATGAAAGAATTAAAATTTTTGGATGAGTTGAAAATTAAAGAACCCGTAATCAGTTATAATTTGCGACCAGAGTTTTTGAATAGAAAATTCGAATATTCGGATTTTGATGATAAAGGACTTTGGCAACAGCTTTTTTACGAATTGATTTTTGAAGCTTTGGGTTATTCTAAAAATAAATTGATAATGCAACGTTTAGCACAAACGGCAGATCTTAAATTTTTTAAAAAATTTGCCAATTCAGAAAATAAAAGGAAAATAATAGAATCGACATTGTTCAATGTTTCCGGGCTTTTCCCTGAGATTGATACAAATAAGGAGCAGTCGGAATATTTATTAGAAATAAAAAATTTGTGGGAAAATCTATCACGGATTTATGACTCGGAGAAATTTGACAAAACAGATTGGGATTTTTTCAAATTACGTCCTCACAATTTCCCAACTTTGCGCATAGCTGCCGGGGCTCGCATTGTGAATGAACTTTTGTTTAATGATTTTATTCCTGTTATAATTAGGAAAATTAGAGAAATTAATAATTTGAAAGTACTAATAAATTCGTTAAGGTCTTTGTTTATTATTAAAGCTAATCATTATTGGCAAAAACATTTTATTTTTGGGAAATCTACCAAATCGGATATAAAATATTTAGTAGGAGCAACAAGAGCAAACGAGATACTTATAAATGTGGTATTTCCGTTCTTTGCTTTATATTTTGATGTTTTTGGTGAAAAGGGATTATCAAAAAAAATAATTGCGGCTTATACTCACATTGAACAGAATGATATTAACAGTATTACTCGGAAGGTTTCAAAATCCTTTGGAATAGAGGAATATTCTAAGCATTCAATTTATTCGCAGGGAATGATTTTGCTTTTTAGAAATTATTGTTCAAAAGGTAAGTGTTTGGAATGCGAAATGGGGCAAATAATTTTTAATTAAAGTTAAACAATCTTAAGATTTTAATTTATTGATTTTATCGCGAATTGACGCTGCCGTTTCGTAGTTTTCATTTTCTATTGCTATTCTTAATTGTTCCTGTAATGAAGCTATTTCTGTTTCATCACTCAAGTCATTTGTATTTTTGTCTTCTTTTGATTTTTCATTTATTGAAGCAGGTAAGAACGATGCCTTATTCATTACTTTTTCCGAAACATAAATCGGACAGTTAGCTCTTACGGCAATAGCAATAGCATCACTTGGACGTGAATCAACAATAGTTTCGAAATCGGAAAGTTTTAAAACTATTTCTGCATAAAACGTTGTATCTATTAAATCTGTAATTATAACTTGGCTTACTGTAGCATTTAAATGATCAATCACTAATTTTATTAAATCGTGAGTTAAAGGTCTTGGCGGAGTGATACTTTCCAATTCCAATGCTATAGCTTGTGCTTCAAAGGCGCCGATAATTATTGGTAAACGTCTTATGCCGAATTTTTCTTTCAATAAAAGAGCATAAGCACCCGCTGCTGAGGGGCTGGAGGATAAGCCTAATATTTCCACTTCAATTTTATTCATAAGCCTTTTAAGTTTAAAACAAAGATATTAAAATAATTATAAAATTAAAATTAAGAAGATTCTGAAATATATATTTTATTGGTTCACTATTATTACCTATATTATTAAATTAGTCTATAAAATTTTGGAAATTAATTGAATGGACGAAAGAAAAAATATCGGAATTGCAGAGCCGCTTACGGAAGAAAAAGTAAACAAATCGTTGGCCTTTAAAGTTGTTTTGTTCAATGATGATTGGCATACTTTTGACGAAGTTATTTGGCAATTACAAAAGGCTTTGGGATGTTCCTATGAACATGCGCGTAGCATTGCTTTTGTGGTGCATGTAAAAGGGCAATCTGTAGTTTATTCCGGTGAACTTTCGCAATGTTTAAAAGTTTCTTCTGTTTTAGAAGAAATTGCATTGAACACTCAAGTAATTTCTTAATGTAATTAAAATCAAATTTTAGGTGAATAATGCAAATAGGTCTTGTTGGTCTTCAATACTCCGGTAAATCAACTTTATTTAATACCCTTGCCGGTATTGAAGAAAATCCTTCTATGGAAATGAAAGAGGAAGCAACCATTGAAGTTGTTAAAGTTCCTGACGAAAGATTGGATAAATTAAGTGAAATATTTAATCCGAAGAAAAAAGTGAATGCAACCATCGAAATTTTTGATTTCCCGGGTTTAAGAATGTCTGATGACGGGAAAGTGAAAATTACAACTTCATTTTTACAAAATGTGAGAAATAACGATGCTCTATTTTATGTTATTCGGCAGTTTGATAATGAAGCTGTTCCGCATCCTCTAAATTCAATTGATGTTATTAGGGATATTAATTTTTTGGAAACTGAATTTTTGTTTTATGATTTTAATTTTTTAGAAAATAGAATTGAAAAATTAAAAAAGGAAATTAATAAATCGGGTAAATCGGAACTTAAAAACGAATTGCCTGTAATAGAAAAATGTTACAAACATCTTGAAGAAGAAAAGCCTTTACGGATTTTGGAATTGTCTGAAAACGAAAAGAAATTACTATCGGGATATCAACTCTTAACATTAAAACCGGTTTCCGTTGCGGTTAATTTTGATGACAATTCAATCGACAAAGTCGATTCGCTTCTCGATGAAACAAAAAAAACTTTTGCTGATAATGGAATAACCATTATTCCTTTTTTTGCACAAATTGAATTTGAGATGATGAGTCTTGAAGAGGAAGATAAAAAGATATTTATGGAAGATTACGGAATAAAAGAATCCGCTTTGGAAAAAATTCTGAAAACCTCATACGAGATTCTCGGACTGCAGTCATTTTTAACTGTGGGTGAAGATGAATGTCGAGCTTGGACCATTAAAAAAGGTTATACTGCCCCGGAGGCTGCCGGTGTTATTCATTCTGATTTTTTTCAAAAATTTATTAAAGCGGAAGTTGTTCACTATGATGATTTTATGAAATACAAATCATTGAGTAAATGTCGGGAAGCCGGTGTTCGCCGTTTGGAAGGGAAAGAATACGTTGTGAAAGATGGTGATATATTGGATATCCGACACGGTTAAAAATTTAAGTTTATAATCAAGGAGTTTTATATGAGTGATGTTATTAACGGTTTAAAACCCGAAGGTATATGGCAAAGATTTTATGAAATTACACAAATTCCTCATCCATCTAAGAAAGAAGAAAAAATTAGAAAATATTTAAAAGATTTTGCAACGGATAATAAATTGCAATTTGTTGAGGATGAAACAGGCAATATTATAATGTACGTTCCTGCTACTGCAGGATTAGAAAATGCACAAACAGTTGTTTTGCAAGGCCATATCGATATGGTTTGTGAAAAAAATAAAGGAACGGAGCACGATTTTGATAATGATCCTTTAGATGTTTATGTTGATGGTGAATGGTTTACCGCAAGAGGAACAACATTAGGTGCTGATAATGGTATTGGTGTGGCCGCTGCTTTGGCTATTGTAAATGATGAAACAGTTGAACACGGTCCTTTGGAATTACTTTTTACTGTTGATGAAGAAACAGGCATGACCGGCGTAAACGGATTAAGTTCCGATTTATTGAAAGGAAGAGTATTGTTAAATATGGATTCGGAAGAAGACGGAGTTTTTTATATCGGATGTAGCGGAGGACAAGACACAGTTGGTCATCTTACCATTGAAAGAGAAGATGTAAAAAACGGATACCTTCCTTATAGTATTATGATTACCGGTTTAAAAGGAGGTCATTCCGGTTTGGATATTAGAAATGGAAGGGCCAATGCAATGCAAATTTTAGGCAGATTTCTCGATAAACTTTCCGATATTGATTTTCAGATTGCCGAACTATCTGGCGGTTCATTAAGAAATGCTATTCCGCGCGAAGCTGAAACTGTTATTTATATTGACCCGAATAATGAAAACCGCATAATGAAAATAGCTAAAGACTTTATTCCCGAAATGCTTTTGGAGTATAAAAAGAATGACGGTGGATTAAAAGTTTTATTCAATAAAACCGAAACAACTAAAAAGCCTTTTACTAAGGATTTATCAAAACGAATTAAGAATTTATTAATTAATATGCCGCATGGTGTTCTTTCGATGAGTCCCGATATTGAAGGGTTGGTAGAAACATCCACAAACTTTGCAACAATTTCAGAAGATAATGAGAAATTGCGAATAGGGACAAGCCAAAGAAGTGCAATAGATACAGCAAAAGCTTTTGCAACAAGACGCGTTCAGGTTGCATTAGAATTGGCCGGTGCAGAAACAACTATTGGTGATAGTTATCCCGGATGGCAACCGAATATGGAATCTCAATTATTGAAAACAGCAGTTTCGGTTTATAAGGAAATGTTTGGTGAAGAGCCGGGTATTAAAGCTATTCATGCCGGATTGGAAACAGGTTTATTAGGTGCAAAATATCCCGGTATGGATATGATTTCCTATGGTCCCACAATTGAAGGTGCGCACTCACCGGATGAAAGATTATATATTCCGGCTGTAGATAAATTCTATAATTTGACAAAAGGGATTTTGAAATCTTTGGCGAAATAGAGAATTGTAAATTAGTTTGAAAAAAGCTGCAAGTTTTGCAGCTTTTTTTATTTTAAATTTCTTTGTTAGCAATTACTATTTGTACTAATCCAAAAGTGAGATTAATAAGTTTCACTTTCTTAAAGCCCAAATTTGTTAACATTTCCGGTAGATTTATATGTCGGTCAAACTCCATTACCGAATCGGGCAAATACTCATAAGCATTTTTATCGCGTGAAATTATTTTCCCGATAATTGGAAGTATATTTTTAAAGTAGAATAAATAAATAAATTTTATAAACTTATTTTTTGGCAAACTAAATTCTAAAATAGTTACCTGCCCATTATTCTTTAGTACTCTATAAAAGTTCTGAAATCCTTTTTCGATATTGTGAAAATTTCTAACGCCAAAAGCAACGCTTATATTTGTAAAAGTATTATCCTTAAATGGCAAAAGCTCCGCTTCACATTGTAGGCAGGTGGCAGAGGGAGATATATTCTTTTTATTGTAAAGTTTTAACATTTCTTTCGATAAATCAACCCCTGTAATATTTGTAACACCAAATTTTGTTGCTGCTTTTGAAAAATCACCGGTGCCGCAAGCAACGTCCAAAAGAATTGATTGCTTTGTAAAAGAAGATTTTTTCAAAGCAAAATTCCTCCAATAGAAATCCATTCCGCCGGAAAGTAGATGATTTAAAAAATCATACTTGCCCGAAATTTTATCGAACATATTTTTTACTTTATTTCTCTTATCCTTTGTTTGTCTAATTATTTTTTTATTCATTTATTTATTCTATTTATTTTTTACCGGTAAACATTTTATCCAATCAAAAAAATCTCTTCCATTTTTTCTATTCCAATAGTTGTAAAAACTCTTTCCGGTTTTAATGGTAATTGCGAAAAATAGAAATCCTGCTAAAACATCAATAAAATAATGGTATCGTAAATAAATTGTTGAAAAGACTAATAACACACCGATTAGTAAAATAATATATTTTAATCTTGAATTAAATTTTATTGATAGATACATTGTTATTAAAGTCATTTGAGTGTGTCCGCTTGGAAATACATCACGCTGAACCAAATTGGCTGCGTTCGGGAGAGTTGAAGAAATACCTTCGCCAATGTTTAAAATATTTCTTAATTTTTCAGCAATGAAAATACCGGGTAATTCAGCATCCAAATTTTCATCTGTCAGCACCTCGCCCCGTTCGTTCAACGGAAGCACCCCCTGAAACAACCGCGAGTTTGGAACATATCCAATGAAAATAAAACACCCATCCACTGATACG
>CAZCBD010000151.1:0-6843 GCA_964496755.1 uncultured Melioribacteraceae bacterium | reverse complement strand
TATCATCGGGTCCGAACCCCCAAAGTTCCACTAATCTACCAACTGTAATATCAAGAGCATTCCCCGACTTTTTCCCAACCTCAATTGATGCATCTAAAACCTTGTAAAAATCATCGGATACTTTCACCCATTCTATTTTTTTCAACTTATTAAATTTCGAAATTTCGGAATCGGAAATAAAAGTCGACATTTTTTTATTAACATCAACAAGGATACTATCAACACTGTGCTTTACAGTTTTCGAATCTATTTTTTGCAATAAATTTTCAGGGACAATTCTAACTGAATAAGTAGTTCCCATAGTGGAGCCGGAAAAAACAATTTCATTTTTTTGAATTGCTTCTGAACACGAAGTGATTACCAAAAGAAAAGCCAAACCAATTATAAATCTAAATTTCATAAATTTCTCAATACCAATGTTATTAAAGTTAAGATGACAAAGTTACAAATAAGATTCTAAAAAATAAATTCCGCAATTACAGGACAATGATCGCTAGGTTTTTCCATTCCTCTTATTGCGTAATCAATTAATGTTGATTTACATTTAGCAATTAGCGGTTTTGAAGCTAAAATCAAATCAATTCGCAACCCTCTTTTAGGATCACGATTAAAACCGAAACTTCGATAATCGAACCAACTAAAAAGATTTTTTTCATCGGGATACAAGTATCTAAAGGTATCAATAAACCCTAAATCAAAAATTTTTTTCAACCATTCTCTTTCCTCGGGTAAAAAGGAAGTTTTGCCGGCTTTAAGCCAACGTTTTGCATTCTCCTCTCCAATCCCAATATCCGAATCAGTTGGCGAAATATTCATATCCCCCATTATCACAAAGTTTTTTTCAGCAGAATTATTTTCAATTAAGAAAGAAATTAAATCTGCATAAAATTTTTCTTTTGCAGGAAATTTAACGGGATGCTTTCTATTTTCTCCTTGAGGAAAATAACCATTACTAACAAACACATTTTTATTATTGATTATATATTCACCTAAAATAAATCTTCGCTGAGCATCTTCCCTGTCGTTCGGGAAACCTTTAATTACGGATACAGGTTTTTCTTTTGAAAGCAACGCTACACCGTAATGGGATTTTTGCCCGAAATATTCAGCATGATATCCTAAGCTTGATATATCTTCTATCGGAAATTGTGCATCCTGTACTTTTATTTCCTGAAGACCAATAATATCAGGGGTATATTTATTTATAACTTCTTTTATTTGATGTAATCTGGCTCTGATACCATTAACATTAAATGAAATTAATTTCATACGATTATCCTTTATTAGCTTGATTTGAGAAGCTAAAGTAATTATTTTTTGATTTGATGGCAAATTAACTAATTTCAATTGATTTTCTTTTTATTCTTTTGCAGTGGAGAAATTTAATGGGGTCAAAACCGAGCAAAGAAGTTCAACGTTTGTTAAATGAAAACGATGAGTTAAAAAACAAACTACATGAATTACTTGAAAAACATACGGATCTGGAAACTTTTGAAATACGATTACAAGAAGCAAGAAAAGAGGTAGAAAGATTATCGGCCGAAGAACGAAAATTGAAAAAATCAACTGCTGCTCTCGAGCATTCCAAACTGGAAAAAGAAATTAGAGAATTTAAAATTATTAAAGAAAATTTATCTAATTCTGTCCAATCTTTTCAAAAACAGATTTCAGACTTGAAAAAGGAAAAAAAACGTGATGATGAAATAACTCAAAATTTACAAGTGAAAATTGATAAAAAAGAAGAAACAATAAATGAATTAAATTTAAAAATCCAAGAATTAACAAATAAATCGGAACTACTAAAAAAAGACTTGGATTCAAAACTTTCAAATATTTCCATTCTACAAAACAAATCCGACGAGCTTGAAAATAAATCCATTGCTCTCAAAAATAACATTGAAAAACTTACTCAAGATAAAATTAACCTCGAAACAAAAAACAAAATTCTTGAAAAAGATATTTCTAAAACAGAAAGTATTCTATCAAAATTAAAAATGGAACATGTAAAGCTTTTGGAAGACACGGAATTTTTGAATCAGGCTTTATCAGATCAAAAAATTGAAAAGAAAACATTACAAAGAGAGAAAAAAACATTAGAAGAAAACATAGCTCTCCTTTCACAAAAGAATATTAAGGCAAAGGAAAATGAAAAATTAATTTTAGATCAAATTAATTCTTTAAAAAATAGTTTGGAAAAATTAAAAACTGAAAAAAGTAGTATCAGTAAAAGAAATAAACTTGCCAACGAGGAAACTCAAAAAATTGAAATTAAATTGGCACAAGCAAAAGATAACTATGAATCTCTGAAGCACGCAATAACCCAAAGCGAAGATACTTTGCACTCAATTGAATATGAGATTGAAAAGCTTAAAAATGAAAAAAGCGCAATTAACAATCAATTGGAAGTTACAATAGATACAAATAAGAATCTCAAAAATGAAAACTCAAAACTTGAAGAAAATATAAGTCAAAATAAATTAACCATTTCCGAATTAGAACAATCATTAAAAAAGTTAAAATCAGATTGCAAAAATTTTGAGAAAACAAATAAGGAAACAATTGAAGCAATAAACGTTCTAAAATCTGAAAAAGACGGGTTATCGTTAAAGATTGAAGAATACAAAAGAAAATTAATTGATCTTGAAGAATATTCAAAAGAAGTAAATGAAAGTAATCAAAAAAAATTAAATGAAATTGCTGAAATTGATGAACGGATTTTAACGCTTGAACAAAAGAAAAAAAGTTTGCAAGAAAATATTAAATATCAACAATTTAAGATTCAAAATCTGGAAACTACCAACTTGGATTTGATTGAACAAAACAAAGAGTATAATGAAACAATTAAAAAAACGGAACAAAATCTAAAAATTTTGGATAATGAAAAATCAAGATTAATTGATCAAATTGAGAATTATAAAAATATACTTACCGATCTTTCCGAGAAAAAAAATATTCTGAATAAAGAAATTATTCAGTCTAACGAGAAAATAAAATCTGCCGAAGAAAAAGTCTCTGATTTAAATACCAAATCTTTAAAACTTTTAACTCGGATAAATTCCTCCAAAGAAACTATTACAAAACTTGAAAAAGAAAAAACAACTTTGGAAGAATTAATTAATGATTACAAAAATAGTGTTAAAGAATATGAATCATCTTTAGCAAATATTAAATCCGAAATTAAAGACACACAAAGCGAATTAAATAATCTTAATTTTGAACTTAAAAAATTGAACAACGAATATTCTGAGCTTAAACATAAATTCGACAAAAAACAGGCAGCCCATTCTAAAATAATTAATGAAGTTAAATCATTAGAAAAGAAAAAATCAAATTTGGAAAATACGGTTGATGAATTAAACATTAATATTATTGCCGAAAATGAAATTCTAAATGAAGTATCCGAAAAAATAAATTCAATTACCGCTGAAATTGAAAATCAAAAAAAAGAAATCACAAAATTAAACGAAGAGAAAAATTCGATAAAGCTCCGAATCAACGAATTAAACAACGATTTAATTAATCGTGAAAAAAGATTGGAGGTTCAAGAAAAAGACATTGAGAGTAAAAATAAATTGATAAAAGTACTTACGGATAATTCTTTAAAATTAGAAACCGAATTAAACGAAAGAATTAAACACTACGGAAAACTAACCAAAAACAAAAAGCGTTTGTTAGATCAAATAGATTCGTTACAAAAAAATATTAATGAAATAACTACCCAATATTTATCAAAGCTTGAAATGCTAAAACCACTTGAAACAAAATATAATTTAACCCGAATAAAAAAAGAAAAAATAGAAGGTGAATTGAAAGAGTTAAAAAATATTCAAGATGAAATTTCAAAAGATATTTTGAAAAAAGGGGAATTGGAATTAACTCTTTCGGCTAATATTGATAAACTTAAAAAGACCGTGGGCAATTTGGAAAAAGAAAAATTTAAGCTTGAAGAAAATATTGTTTTAATTGAAGAAAAGAAAAATTCTTTGTTAAATATTTTTGATACTGAAATAAGCAATTCAAAAAAGGAACTGAATAATTTGCGACATGAGATATTAAATGCAAATATGCACCAACGAAATTTGTATAAAACAATCAATGAAAATAGTGCCATACTTTCTGAATACACCGGTAAAATTAATTCAAATAAAAATGAATTAACAACAATCAAAAACAACCTTGCAAGATATAGGCGCGAGTATACTGAGGTTTCAAGTGAATTAAACGGTATTATTGAATTAAAAATAAATTTCGAATCGGAAATTAAACGGCTTAAAAAGGAAACAGAGTTTTTTGTATTTCGCAAAAAATCTTTTGAAAAAAAATTAAATTCCGTTATGCAATTAACTGCCAAGTCTTCTAAAGAACAAAAGGAAAAATTAAATTCATATCAAATAAAAATAAATGAGTTTACTCATGAATTAAAAAATTTGAAAATACAAATAAATGATTCTAAGCGACAATTGGATAATTTATATTCTGAATGTAGTGATGCGGAAAATTATAAAAGTAATCTTGAAAAGAAAATATCAAAGCTTGTTGTATTGGAAAAAACATTGGAATCAAAAATTGAAGAATTAAATTTCACGAAAGAAAATAAATATCCGGCCCCAAATTAATAATCCGGAGCCGTAAAAATTTAATTTGTTTTTATAAATTCATTAATTTTATCTACTACAAAAATTATTTGTTCTTCGGAAAGTTCAGGGTAAATAGGCAAAGCCAAAGAAGTATCTGCAGCAAATTCGGAAATTGGGAAGTCCCCTTTTTTGTAACCTAAGTATTCAAAACATTTTTGTAAATGAAAAGGTACAGGATAATAAACTTCCGTAAATATTTCATTTTCGGTTAAAAATTTTCGTAACTCATCTCTATTTTCTACTCGAATAACATACTGATTGTAAATATGATAATTGGGAATATCCGTAATATTTTCAGGTACAAAAACTGCTTTGGGTAACAGTACTTTATTGTTACTATCAAATTCCGTTCTGCCTGTTGACTCGGCTAAATATTTATTAATAAATAATTTAGTATACAATTCCGCATTGTTTCTTCTACCCTCTGACCATTGATTTAAATACGGAAGTTTAACTGAAAGAACAGCTGCTTGCAATGCATCCAATCTAAAATTTCCGCCAAGCACATTATGATAATATTTGGGATCCATTCCATGGTTGCGCATAATTTTAACGTTGTAAGCAAAGTCATCATCATTAGTTACAATTAAACCGCCATCACCAAAGCCGCCTAAATTTTTGCTTGGGAAAAATGAATAACAACCGGCTAAGCCAATGGTACCAACACATCTACCATCTTTATATTGTGTAGAAATTGCTTGTGCACCATCTTCAATTACTTTTATATCATTTTCATTTGCAATTTCCATTATTTCATTCATTTCGGCACTTTGACCGTATAAATGAACCGGAATTACCGCCTTTGTTTTCGATGTAATTTTGCTTTTAAAATCTTCAACGGAAACATTAAATGAAACAGGGTCAACATCTGTAAAGACAGGAGTTGCTCCCAAACGTGCAACAACACCAACCGTTGCAAAAAAAGAATAAGTAGGTAAAATAACTTCATCACCCGCTTTAATTCCTGCAGCCATTAATGAAAGTAAAAGTGCATCTGTACCTGATGATACACCAAAGGCATATTTTGCACCTAAAAATTCGGCAAATTGTTTTTCCATTTTTTCAACTGTTGGTCCCATTATAAAATATTGAGAATCAACAACCGCCTGAATGGCTTCATCAATTTCCTTTTTTATTGATTGATATTGAGGTTTCAAATCCAAAAGAGGAACGCGCATAAATTTCTCCAATAGTTAAATAAACATTATTTTGTTTAATACTAAACTTAAAAAAATGTTAATAAGAAAAAAAAGATTATTATGCCCAATAAAAAATGTTTTTTATTGTTTGAATTTTAATACTACCGATTCTTTTCTGATTTTTGATTTTGAAGAGTTGGCAAAAATATCAATTCCTTTTTCAATTTCTTTTTTGTCATCAGATTTTTCTTCAAAATTTATTCTGTGCTTTTCCACAAAACTTGAAAAAGCCGCTTTCTTTTTTGCAGAATCCTGCTTGTTCTCAATTCCAAGTGAAAATTTTAAAGCATCTATTTTTATTTTGGATTTGTTGTAAATTTCGGTTTGCGAAATGTTTATTTCTTCAAAATCTTTTGTGTTTCTTTCTACTGTATCTTCTGCAATGTTTTTAATTTCAAATTCCGTTTGATTTGGAGCAGAAATATCTGCCCTGCTAAAATCACTTTCGCTTATAAAATCTTCACTAATTTCATCCGAATAGGAATCATCAAAAACAAATAGTGCATCGGCAAAAACCTTATCGTTTTGATATTGTGTTTCAACTGCTTTTAAATCAAAACTAAAAACCACCCGAAATGAATATGTTGGTGAATTAAGATTAGTAAGTCCCACTTGTTGAATTTTAAAACGAAAATCAGTTGGCGAAACATTCAACTTTAGATGTTTTAAATCTTTTATTGCATAACAAGGATCCAAGTAAAATAATTCCAACTTTTCATTAACCTTAATAAAATAGCCGTATTTTGTGCTGTATGGATCTAAGTTTTTAACATTAGTTAGAAGTTTATATGCAATTATATTTTTATAAGTTTGATCACTTATAAATTCACAGACATCTAAAAAATCAATTCTATGAGGCGATTTATTTTTTTCATTTTTAGTATGCTTTTGCAAAAAGCACTCTCCTTTTTGACGGTTTTTCGGTTACCATACAAACACCTTCTTCATCGGGAGAATCAAAAGGAATATTTCTGATTGTTGCTTTTGTTTCTTCTTGAATTTTTGCT
>CAZCBD010000150.1:0-6843 GCA_964496755.1 uncultured Melioribacteraceae bacterium | reverse complement strand
ATATGGTTTTGATATCTTCCTTTGAAAGTACACGCGTCCTGCGATTAATGAGATTTCCCATATTACGAGCATCGATAAAAAGAATTTCGTTACTCCGGTCGCGGTATTTTCCGCCTGTCTGCGTGCCACGCATAAGCAGGTTTTTACGGTTACGGCTCATAAACCATAAGGAAGCCGGAATTTGTGTGTTCAAAAATAACTTGGCAGGTAAATTGACAACGCAATCGACCAAACCTTCGTCAATCAAATATTTTCTTATTTCATATTCTCCACCTGATTTTGTTGTCAGAGAACCTTTTGCCAATACAAAACCTGCTTGTCCGTTTGGTGCCAAATGATATAAAAAGTGTTGTATCCACGCATAATTGGCATTTCCTGTTGGTGGTACACCGTATTTCCACCGGGCATCATTGCGAAGTAGTTCGCCTGACCAATCGCTTACATTAAACGGTGGATTGGCAATAATATAATCAGCTTTTAAATCTTTATGAGCATCATTCAGAAACGAGCCTTCGTTGTTCCATTTTACTTGCGAGCTGTCTATCCCTCTAATGGCAAGGTTCATTTTGGCCAGTCGCCAGGTTGTTTGGTTACTTTCTTGTCCGTAAATTGAAATATCGTTTATCCTTCCTTGATGTTCGGTTACAAATTTTTCAGATTGAACAAACATTCCACCACTACCACAACAAGGGTCAAAAACTCTTCCTTTGTATGGCTCTAACATTTCAACCAATAATTCTACAACACTTCTTGGCGTGTAGAACTGTCCGCCTTTTTTACCTTCGGCAAGAGCAAATTCTCCGAGGAAATATTCAAAAACGTGTCCGAGAATATCGGCACTTCTGGATTTGGCATCGCCTAAAGCAATATTTCCAATTAAGTCAATAAGTTCACCCAAACTTGTCGGATCAAGATTTTGTCTGGCATAAACTTTTGGCAAAACACCTTTTAAAGATGGGTTTTCCTTTTCAATAGCATCCATCGCGTCATCAACTGTTTTTCCAATAGTCGGTTGTTTAGCTTTTGATAAAAGAAAATTCCAACGAGCATCAGGGGGAACAAAAAATACATTTTCAGCTTTGTATTCATCTTTATCTTCGGGGTCGGCTCCTGCGTATTCGCCTTCACCAGCTTTTAGTTTCTCGTAAAGTTCTTCAAAAGCGTCAGAGATGTATTTTAAAAATATCAATCCGAGAACAACGTGCTTGTATTCAGCTGCATCAATATTTTTTCTCAATTTGTCAGCCGATTTCCAAAGTTGTTTTTCCAATGGTTCGTTTGTTCCGTTATTATTCTTTTTTGCCATATTAAAACACCTTCTTTTTCTTTTCTTAACCAACCATAGACGGCGGGTGTCTCGGGGGCTGGTTTATTAGTACTTTTTCATAAACATTTTGTGCTCTGCCTTGCATATAACATCCCACTACACATATTACGTTTATTGGGAATATGTGCTCAATTATTGTCCGTTTATCACGTAAAATATCATTTAACATATGGAAAAGCAAGAAATGCTAAATACCCCAAATTGATAAACTTCCTATTCCGACTAAAATCAGCCAAAACCACCATTGTATAAACCTCTATTCTTCTCTAAGTTTAATCTTCATTTCATTTTCAGAGTTTTTTCATGGGTGCCGGAGCATTTGGTTTTTCAACGCTCTAATTTTTCACTTTACTACTATATTTTATTGTGCAATATGTGCAAATTATTGTGATTTAAGTAAGCATCCACTACAATCAAAAGTAAAGAATATTAAAGTTAAACCTTAAATCTTCAATATTCTTTTGTTTTATTATATTCTATATCAGTTATTTCAAGCTTCAACCAAGTCCAAGCATCGGTATCCAACTTCCAAGTAGCTTCCAATTTTACAGGAATATTGACACCATTAATAACCCGAGTTTCAGTGGCTGTGATTATCCACTCTTTAAGTGTAGCATTCTCATCAGTTCCCATATACCTTTGAGCAATAAACTTAATAAAAGAACCATTTTCATCAAAATAAAATATTCCCGATCCGGTAGTTCCTTTGTATGTAATGGAGGCTTTTGCCGAAAAATCGTCTATTTTTTTCCAAGTTATATATGGATTGAGTGCCGCAGAAGGAAACCAAACAATTTCCCCCAAATACCTTTGAATTGTTCCGATATTTATCTTTTCATTATTACTACTATTAACTACAGGAAATAATGATAAAATTTTTATAGACATTTCACCTTTACCTTCAAAAAATTTATCTCTACCGGTTATATCTAAAAACGACATCATTTGCATATTAACTTTCCAAATAAAAGCAGGTTTATCAATTGTAAAATATTGTTCCGCATAAGCATCATTCCATTCTACCTGATCAGGTTTCATTTTTATTAGAGCTTTTTGTTTTAACCGAACAGTATATATCTTTCTTTTGCCAATGAGTCCGGAATTTATTATCCACTTTTTAACAGGTAGTGGTAGAGAATCTGTCATTTCCGTTGTTATAATAGAATGGTTATTGGCTATTTCGTTGGAAAACATTTCATTAATTTCTTGACTTACATTTCGATTAAAACTAAATCCCGCAAAAGCAAAGATCGAAACCAAAAGAATTATGATATTCGGAATAGTTCCGAATTTTGCATCCTTCCAAAAAACAATTACAAGTACTTGTGAAAATACAACTCCTATAAATGCCGTAAGCCACCAAAATTCATTTTTCGTTAAACACTGGAACAACGAAGCAGTAAAAAATAGAAATGTAACAAACCAAATTATCCCAAGAGATTTTGAAATCGGCAGACTCAATTCCTTTATCTCGGCAAAATTAAAAGCTTTTACAAAACCCATCAAATGAATTAGTCCATGAAATCCTATAATTACCATAAAAATTATCTTTGCCATTGTACACTTCCTTTTGGGGTGAATTTAATTTTAGTTAAGTTCTTACTTTGTTAAGTTCTTACTTTTATGAATTTACAATTTTAAACACAGATTCAAAAGTAAAAATATTGCATAGATTAACTCTGAGCGCATTTAGTTCTTGATGTAAGAAACATTTAACAATTTCGCTTGCATTAATCCTCATTGAAAATATAATATCAGCAAATTCATCCGTAATATGTAAAATAAGCTTCCCTTTGGGCATCTGTATTTTCAAGAGTTTAATCCTTCCTTAAAATTTGATTTTTAAGCTGTTTTGCAAGAATTTAATTGACAAGCTAAGCTTGGCTTGCCTTAGCTTTGTCTTAGCTAATCTTTAGCTAAGATGACAATTTGGAGTTTTTTCTTGGCTAATTTTTCAGCTAATCTTAGCTTATTTTATCGCATTTTAGGTAAAATTCTACCGTTTAATCGTATATCTCTTAGCTATTTTGCTTTAAAATACTGTCTTTAATTCAGTATAATTCAAAGGAATTACTTAAGAAAATTCAGCTATTGAAATTATCTTTATAGAATGGTTTAAAAGGCAAAAAAAATCCCGCAAAAGCGGGATTTTAAATTAGAAAGGGGAAAAATTAATCGGATAAAACCCAAATCGGTTTAGTAGCAGGCCCGGCATTTTTAATTGAAAAATCCGTACGAGACATTTGAAACAAAAGATTTTTTATTTTATTTCTTTTCTTTTTTAGATCCAGACTTTCCGGCAGTTTATCAAGCAAAAGCGCATCAATCTCTCCCCTACCGGCTTGTTTGTTTTTAGACAAATAATCCAAGATAATTTGCTTTAGTTCAAGATTAGAATAAACTTTACGAGGCACAAAAGCAGGTCGTAAAGAATCTTTAAGATTCGCTTTATCGGAAACCAAAAGTTCGGGATAACGCCCGGAGACCAGCTTTTTTGCACGTAAAAGCTCTGCCGCTTCAGGAGTAATTTTGTTTCTTTTTTGTACTTGATCAAGATAATAAACTTCTTTTAAAGTTAACCCTTTCTGCTCTACAAGTTTTTCCGTATAATTTTTATTAAGAACCTTGCCGTATAACTTTACTTTTACTTCGTAAAAATCAGAATCAAAATCAGGCAAAGGAAAATTCTTACTACGCTGAATGTTTAGTACACGTCTAATTCCTCCTCCAATTAGATCAACCATGTTTAACTTACACATAGCATTTGCCAGTAAAGAGTTTTGGTAGATCGGGAGCACGGAGGAATCATCAAAAATATTTTGAATATCAAAAGAACCAAAAGTACCTTTATTTGCAAAAATCAAATAATCTGGGAATTCAGTAATTACAAATGCTCCCGACAAATGATAATTGTGGTGAATAATCCCATTCAAAATTAATTCTCGGAGCACCTTGGGATCATACTTCTTAGTTTCCGTAGAAGCATAATCAGTATCGGCAGAATAATCGTAAGTAGTATTATTAATCTTAGAAATAACTTTTTGCAATATCGTAAAATAAGGCAATCCAAAATGCTGGTATCCTCTTTCAACTCCATTAGCATCCTTCAAAATCCACGAAATTTTGGGAATTTGCGGCGAAAACAAGTTTTCCACATTTTCTTTTCCGAATAATAAAAGAGCCGCATTCGTAAGTTTTCCTGATTTCAATAAACCTAGATTTATTAAAAATCGTTTGTCATCCCATAATTCAACTTCTCTTTCCAAATGCAAATGTTTGCTTTTAAAAGCCGTGCGGGCACTTCTAAGAGCATCTTTATCCAAATCCGATAATTGAGCCGATGAACTTACATTAGCACTCCAATCCTCCCCTTTTAACCGATATCTGATTATTTCGAATTCTTCAATTCCCAAAGGTTTTATATTTTCCTCTTGATGCATATAGGCTATATTTTGAAAAAATATAGGAAGCCCCGGATTAGCCGAGCCTATCAAAAATATTTTCACGTTTTTTTCGTTAAATTCAGATAGTCTAAGTTCTTTTATCCGCATTAGTTGCGGTATTAGACTTTTCAATTTAATTTCATCAAAATCAATTGAATTTAGTATCAGAATTCCAAAATTTTCTTTCCTGATTAAGGCTTGGTTGCTAAGTGCGGATATCGATTTCCCTATCATTTCAGAAGAATCCGACTTTTCTTTGTCTAATTTAATGATATTTTCATCTTTCATTTTATCATTAAAATAGGTTTGTAATAATTGTTTAACTTCTTTTTCCATAATAAGTTAATTGATTTATTTTAAAATTATAAATAGCTGTCTTTAGCTAAAATTATTAGTATTTAATTTATTGTTTATGAAAATTTAATACTCAAATACAATTATTTTTGTCTAAAATGCAAGCAAATTATTAAATCTTAGCTAAAATATTTAATTTCCACTCAAATAATTAATTTAAGTCATTCAACCAACATATTGAAATACAACAACTTAGCCCAGCTCTCCTAAAATAGGGTTGTAATTAAATAAACTTGAAAGGAAGACAAAAAAAATCCTGCTAAAGACTAGCAGGATTTTAATTTAATTATCAACAAAATTGAAAAACTAATTTATTTGAAATAGTTAACACCGGATTTAAATAATTGAATTTCTTTATTGCCCGGAATATTTTTAGCTACATTTGTACTTAAACGTTCATTGTGCCCCATCTTACCAAGAACACGGCCATCTGCACTTGTTATTCCTTCAATTGCAAAAACAGAACCATTCGGATTAAAAAACGGTTCATACGTTGGATTTCCGTAAAAATCTACGTATTGTGTAGCAATCTGACCGCTAATCTTTAATTTTTTTATCCATTCTTGATTAGCAACAAAGCGACCTTCGCCGTGTGAAAACGGCATTGCTTGAATTGTGTTTAATGGAGTGGCGGAAAACCAAGGCGAAAGATTTGAAACAACTTTTGTGTAAGCAATTTTTGCCACATGCCTCCCTATTTTGTTAAAAGTTAAAGTGGGAGCATCGGGAGTAATTTCTCTAATTTCACCATACGGGAGCAAGCCGAGTTTTATTAATGCTTGAAAACCGTTACATATCCCCAACATTAAACCATCTCTGTTTTTCAATAAATCCATTACCGCTTCATTGATTTTAGGATTTCGGAGCACGGTAGCAATAAATTTACCTGATCCTTCCGGTTCATCTCCGGCACTAAATCCACCCGGGAGCATTAAAATTTGTGATCCGTTTATTTCATTTGCCAATTGTTTAATAGATTCATCTATCATTTTGGCAGTTAGATTTTTAAATGGAATTATCTTTGCATCACCCCCGGCCAAGTTAAAAGCTCTGGCCGAATCATATTCACTATTGGTTCCGGGAAATGCAATTATTAAAACTTTCGGTTTTGCAAATTTATTTTTCGATGTAGATATAATCGGAGCATCAAAATTATAATTTTCAATCTTTTGAGTAGAATATTCAAACGTTGACGGAAAAATACTCTCCAACGGGGCTTCCCATTTGCCGATAGCTTCATTTATATCGATGCAAACCTCTCCAAAGCAAATTTCGGTTTCAGCAATGGTTTTACCCAAAAACTCAAAATTAATGCCTTCAAATACCGTTTCCGGAGCTAAATTTTTATTCAATTCAACAATAATTCCACCAAAGCCGGGTTTAAATAAGCTTTCTACAGAAATTTCAGAATTGAATTTAAATCCGATTTTATTGCCGAAACACATTTTAGCAATTGCTTCGGAAATTCCCCTACCCTTTACCGTATGAGCAGAAATAATCTTTCCTTCGGATATCAATTTTGAAATTTGCTTATATCCTACTTTTAATTTTTCAAAATCCGGTAAATAATTTTCAGAAAACTCCGTTGGAATTAAAGCAACGTTAGAATTTAGATTTTTGAATTCCGGTGAAATTACGTTCGAAACTTCAATTGGTGAAATTGCAAACGAAATTAATGTTGGCGGAACATCCAGATTTTTAAAACTTCCGGACATGCTA
>CAZCBD010000149.1:0-6869 GCA_964496755.1 uncultured Melioribacteraceae bacterium | reverse complement strand
TGTATGCCGCCCTGATAAGTTTTGATTCAAAAGGAAAATGTTTTGCATGTTCGACCGGAAATACCTAATAATGCTGAATTTATTGAAGATTAATTTGGCATTTCATTTTGATTTTTTAATATTTTGATTATGAAAATAATAAATAAAATAGAATTTAAATCCGTATGCATAATAATTATTTCATCGATAATACTATCGGTGGGTTATAATTTAATAAGTGATTTTGGTATTAATTTTATTCGACAAGAAAAAATGATAATGGAATCTGATTCCACAAAGTTGATTGACATTCTGGATGATTCGGAATTAAATAATAGAGCCACAAAACAGCTTATATTTATTAATTTGAAATTAGCCCTTAAATTGTATAGAGAAAAAAATGTGATTTTTATTGATGCTCGCGATAAATGGGACTTTGCTGAAGGACATGTTAAAAATGCGATAAATGTTCCTGAATATATGTTTGAAAAAACACATCCTATTATTGATACGCTTTCACGCTCGAAGCAATTAGTTGTTTATTGCGGTGCGGAAGATTGCGGTTTAAGCAGTAAGTTGGCCATTAAATTAATAAAATTGGGATTTAAAAATACCTTTGTTTTTAAAGGTGGCTGGGAAGAGTGGAATAATAACAACTTGCCCTCTTCTACGGAAAAATTGGAATCGGAAAAATGAATAATTCTTTATCAAATAAATATCTACTTTTTTTTTCAAGAATTTTATTAGCCGCTGTTTTTATTTTTTCGGGTATTGAAAAAATATTTGATCCGGAAAATTTCGCTCAGTCAATTATGAATTATAAAGTTTTCCCTTTAATAACAATTAATATAATTGCAATTACAATACCTTGGATTGAATTTGTTGCCGGAATTCTACTTTTATTTGGTGTTAAAGTAAGAGAGAATTCATTCATTCTTGCTTCTTTGTTGTTTGCTTTTACCCTACTTGTTATTATCGCCTTAATTCGCGGTTTAAATATTGAATGCGGTTGTTTTGGTACCGCCCATTCGGAAATTATCGGATTACAAAAAATTATCGAAAACATTGTTTTTATTTTACTTTCAATTAACTTAGTAAAAAACAATTCTTTCTTTTTATCATTAGCCAATTCCTCGGGAGATTCTCAAAATTGATTCTGAAAGAGAATGTAAAAAAAATCTTAATCGTAAAACCCAGGGGTATTGGCGATGTTGTTTTATCAACAATAATTATTGATTCGATTTTAAATAATTTCCCGAATGCTATATTAGACTTTGCCACCGAAAAGCCAAGTAATATTTTACTTGAAAATGATTCACGATTAAATAAAATAATTATTATTAAAAACAAAACTGTACTTCAAAGAATTAAATTCTTTTTTAAAATTAGAAAAAAAAAATATGACTTTGTTTTTGATTTTTATTCCACTCCCACTACTGCCCAACTAGCTTTTATTAGCGGTGCAAAATATAGAGCCGGTTTTCCGTTTAGAGGTAGAAAATATGCCTACAATATTTTAGGTCCATCTAGAACAGATAATATTCACGCTGCAGATTTACATTTGTCGTTTTTAAAATATATCGGATTAGGCGTTATTCAATCTAATCCCCAAATATTTTTAGCGAAAACCGATTTAGAATTTGCAAAAACTTTTTTTAATTCTGTAAAAATTAATAACAAAATTGTTGTTACTTTTAGTCCGAGTGGCGGTTGGAACTCAAAAAAATGTCCACCTGAAATTTTTGCAAAATTTATTGATATTATTAAAAACAATTTTAATGTCGAAATATTGTTGGTTTGGGGACCGGGCGATGAAGAAGATGTTGATGAAATTATTAATTTAGCAAAAACAAAAATCATTAAAGCGCCAAACACAACAATATCGGAAATGGCAGCATTATTGAAATTTTCAACAATTGTGGTTGCAAATGATAGTGGCCCAATGCATATAGCTTCTGTGCTTGGCACTCCAACTATTAGCATACATGGTCCAACGAATCCCGAATTACAAGGACCCTATGGAAATAAACACGAAACTATTTTGTTAAATGATATAAATTGCATTGTTTGTAATTTATTAGAGTGTCCGAATAATAAAATTTGTTTTAAAAATATTTCTTCAGAATTATTTTTAAATACTTTTCAAAGATTGATTAAAAAAAACGGATTATCAATTGTTAAAAAAAATTGAAATATTTTTAAGAAAAGTTTTTCATAAAATATTCTTCAGAGATAAAAATCACTTTGAGAAAATTGATTTGTCTTCGATTAATAAAATTTTATTAATTCGTTTAAATCGTATCGGAGATGCATTAATCACTACTCCATTTATAAGATGCTTACGAAACAATTCAAATGCTACTATTGACATTTTAGCTGATAAAAAAAATTATTTTATTTTTGAAAATAACAAAGCAATAAATAGAATTGTTGTTTTCAACAAAAATTTTTTTTCAGCTTTATTACTTATACGAACATTACGAAGAAAAAAATACGATTTAGTTATTGATTTGCATGACGATGTTTCAACAACGGTATCAGTAATTTTAAAACTCATAAACTCTAACTTAATACTTGGATTGGCAAAAAATAATTCAAACATTTATACTCATACGGCCTCCAAATTGGATGCTTCAAAAACACATGTGGTTGATAGGCTTCTTAATTTGATGACAGTTTTTAATGTTGTTGCAAAATCGAAGGAGCTAAATATTGAATATTATCCTGCCGAAGAAGATTTTAATTTTACTGAAAACTTTTTAAGTAATGTATTTATTTCAAAAAAATTCTTAATTGGAATTAATATTTCTGCCGGAAGCGATGCTAGATTTTGGGGAATTGAAAATTTTAAAAAGCTTTTCGCATTTTTAAATCAATTTAATTGCAACGTAATTTTATTAACAGATTCTAAAGACTTGATTAAGGCACAAAATATAACAAATGAGGAACAAAAAGTATTTTACACCAAATCCTTTAGTACTTTTTCAGCAATGATTTCTCAACTAGATTTTCTTTTTACACCCGATACAAGTATTGTACACATTGCTTCGGTGTTTAAGGTTCCTGTTTTCGGATTATATGTTAAATACCAAACTAATGATATTATTTGGTATCCCTATAAATCCGATTTTGAAAAAATTATTACTCTGGAAGAAACATTAAATAATGTTTCATTTGATGAAGTTAAGAACAAATTAAAACCTTTTTTAGAAAAAAAAATAAATGAATATGAAAATACCAAAATGTAAAAACTTTAACGGTTACAAACCATGCTTCCCTTTTCACAATTGTCTTGAAGATGGATGCAAAGAATCAAAACCCATAGGGAAAAAAATATTAATAATAAATCTGGATGCAATGGGTGATGTTTTAATGACAACCGCCCAGTTACCCGCAATTAAAAAAAAATATCCTGAATCAAGTATCTTTTGGGTAACATTAAAAATTGCTTCTAAAATATTATTTAATAATCCTTTTATTGATAAAATTTATGAATATAATTTTGAAACCATATCAATACTTAAACAAATGAAGTTTGATGTAGTTATGAATGTTGACAAATCGCAACGCTCTGGTGCTTTGGCAATGATGGTAAATGCCGAAAAAAAACTGGGTTTCGGAATCAATGAGGATGGGATTATAATTCCTTTAAATAAAGGAGCCGAATATAATTATTTATTGGGAATGGATGATAATTTAAAATTTAAACTTAATCAACGAACAGGTGAAGATTATTTGTCCGAAACTTTTGAACTTGATTATCAAAGAAATGATTATGTTTTTGAATTTACACAAGAAGAAAAAGAATTTATTGAAAAATACAAATCTGAAATTGGCATCTTGCCTGATGATAAAATAATTGGTTTTAACACCGGTTGTTCTAATCTTTTCCCGAATAAAAAAATGACTTTGGAACAGCATATAGTTTTAATCGAAAAATTCTTGGAATATGAACAATACAAAATCTTGCTGGTTGGGGGTCCCGAAGATACTGAGCGGAATGACTACTTGAAAGATTATTTTAAAGATAAAATAATAAGCACACCTACTACTGAAGGACTTAGAAAAGGCGCTTGCTATGAATCGATTCCTGATGTTATCATTACCGGAGATTCATTCGGGATGCATCTTGCAATTGCATTAAAACGATATGTTATTGCTTGGTTCGGATTAAGTTGCTGGACCGAAATAGATTTATTTGACAGAGGTGTAAAAATAATTCCCGAAGGTTTGGACTGTGCCCCCTGTTGGAAAAAAGAATGCCCGAACAATTTGGAATGTATTCAAATGATTAACCTGGAAAAAATTGAAGCTGAAACAATAAAATATTTAAATCAACTTGTAAAATAATTTAACCTTGAAAGATTTACTTGAATATCGAAATAAATTGAACAGACCTTTAATTATGGACGGTGCAATTGGAAGTTTACTTCAAGAGCAAGGATTATCAATGAATAGTTCAATTTGGTCTTCAGCTATACAAATTGAATCGCCGGATAAATTGTTAAATTTACACAGAGCATATGTTAAAGCCGGAGCAGATATTATCACAACAAACACATTTCGCTCAAATCCGCTTGCGGTTAAAAATTTCGATATTTGTTTTGATTTTAAATTACTTGTTCAAACTGCCATTACTATTGCAAAAAAAACTTTGCAAAATCATCATATTCTTGCCGGTTCAAATCCTCCTGCTGAAGATTGCTATTCCGAACGAAGAACCATTTCTCGTTATGAATTGGAATATAATCATAAAGAACATATTTCGACTCTATGGGAAAATAATGTTGATTTTATTTTAAATGAAACACAAAGCCATTTCGATGAAATTATTTTAACATCAAAATTCTGTTCGGAAAATAACATTCCTTTCATAACAAGTATTTTTACGATTGATGGCGAAAGAATTTTATCGAATGAAAAACTAGACTATGTAATTGAAACAGTTTTGGATTTTAATCCGATATGTGTTTCAATTAATTGTGTTTGTATTGATACTTTTCGCAAAATATATCCTCTAATTGAAAATAAGACTCATGCTTTTTATTTAAATTGCGGTAGTGGGAATTTTACTGATAATTCTATTTCCTGCGGAACTTCCGCAAAAGAATATTTAACTCAAATAAAAAAATATTTTACCGCAAATTTATTTTTTGTCGGTTCTTGTTGCGGTTCTAATCCAAATCACACAAAGGAAATTTTTAATTATGTTAATGTCCAAAATAAAAATTAAGGCTCCTGCTAAAATCAATATAGGCTTGAACATCATCGAAAAAAGAAATGATGGATATCATAATTTAAAAACATTTTTCTATCCGATAAAAGATTTATTCGATGGTATTGAAATAATTAAATCCACACATTTTAAATTTACTTGTGAAAATAATTCTGAATTGAACACAAATAACATTGTTCTTAGCGCAATAACCGAATTACAAAATTTTACTAACCGAAATTTTAATGTGGAAATTGAATTAACAAAAAATATTCCTATTGGTGCCGGACTTGGTGGAGGAAGTTCCGATGCGGCTGCTGTTTTGGTAAGTCTGAATGAAATGTTTAAGCTTAAATTAAATCTAACCGAATTAACAAATATTGCAATTAAGATTGGTGCGGATGTTCCCTTTTTTCTTAAGGCAAAACCGGCAATAGGTAAACAAAAAGGTGAATTGCTTGAAAATAAAAATCTTTTAATTGAAAAATACATTTTATTAATAAATCCGGGTATTCATATTTCAACTAAAGACGCATATTCAAGAATTACTCCGCAAGATAAAAAATTAAACTTTTCTGAAATTGAAAAAATTGATATTTCCGAATACAAAAATCTTTTTACAAATGATTTTGAACAACCGATATTTAGCCTTTATCCGGAAATAGAAAATATTAAAAATGAAATGTATAAAAATAAGGCTCTCTTTGCATTAATGTCGGGAAGCGGTTCGTCGGTTTTCGGAATATTCAATTCTGAAGAAGATGCACAACAAACAATAAAAAAACTTCCGAAAAATTATTTTTCATTTATAAGTGATTATAAAAATTACTTTTAATCAAGTGGAAATCTAAGCTTAAAAACCGTTCCCGGATATTTTTCATTTTTAAACTTAGAAGGGCTTTGGACATATATTCCGCCATTATGTTTTTCAACAATTTCTTTAACAACTGATAATCCGATTCCGGCACCTTCTTTTATTTTATGCTTTAAATTTGAGGCACGGTAAAATTCTTTAAATATCTTTTTTTCTTCTCCCTTAGGAATCCCAATTCCCGAATCGGAAATTTTAATTTGCAGACATTTTTTTAAATTAAGAATTTCAATTTCGATGCTACCATTGTTAGGAGTATATTTAACAGCATTACCTAAAATATTTGAAACTACAATTGATAATAAAATTCTATCACCTGTAATCGGCTTATGCTCTTTTCTGAGATCATTTAATAAAAAATTCAGATGTTTGGAATTTATTTGTTCTGTTAGAACTGAAATTGATTCCGTAATAATTTCATCAAACATAATTTTTTCATAATTGAATTCGTTCAACAATTTCAGTTTGGATATTTTTAATACACTGTTTATTAAGTTGATGGCTTCTTTTGTTCTTATGTTAGCTCGCTCTAATTTTTCTGATACGGCAGTGTTTACTTCGCCAAGTAAACCATGATGAATAATGTTTATAATTGATTGGACCGCAGCAATAGGAGATTTAATTTCGTGAACAATTCCCATGATATATTTTTGTTTGGAAATTTCTGCATTATTAAGGGCCAGAAGAGTTTCTTTTAATTCACTTTCCCTCTTGTACAAATGAACAGCAATATAATTTGCTAAAATCACACTGCCAAAAATCATAATTGAAAAAACAATTAAAAATAATACAATTATATTTAAA
>CAZCBD010000148.1:0-6883 GCA_964496755.1 uncultured Melioribacteraceae bacterium | reverse complement strand
ATATTTTTTGTAAATTAGAAAAGGTCGTTTCAGACGACCTTTTTTATTAACTATACTACAATTAAAATATTTAACCTTAAAAAAATAAAAGTTAAAATGTAAGAGATGAAAATGAAAAATTATTTTGAGTTTGAAAAGCTGAAAACAAATTATAAAACCGAAATAATTGCAGGAATAACTACGTTTTTAGCTACAATGTATATTATAATTGTAAATCCGGGAATTCTAAGTGAAACCGGAATGCCTTTTAATGCAGTATTAACTGCAACAGTATTGGTAAGTGCTTTCAGTAGTATTATGATGGGTATATATGCTAAAAATCCGATAGTTTTGGCGCCCGGAATGGGCTTAAATACTTTTTTTGCTTTTTCTGTTGTATTAGGAATGAAAATACCCTGGGAAACAGCACTTGGAGCAGTGTTTTGGTCGGGAATTATTTTTCTTTTGCTTTCTATTTTCAATATTCGTACTAAAATTGTGCAGGCTATTCCTCAGCAAATCAGATTTGCCGTTTCAGCAGGAATCGGTTTTTTTATTACTCTAATCGGTTTTGTGAATGCCGGTTTTATTGTGGATAATCCTGCAACTTTAATTTCTTTTGGTGGATTGAATATTACCACCTTAACGTTTTTAATCGGTTTGTTTATTACCGCCATCTTTGTGGTGAAGCGAATTAAAGGTGCATTAATATTGGGCATAGTTATAACAACATTAATAACAATTCCAATTGGAAGGGTTTATGGCACGGAAAAATTATTAATGTGGAAAGGGTTTTTCGATATGCCTGATTTTTCTTTAATATTTAAACTCGATTTAATTGGTTCATTATCAATGGCAATGTTTCCGGTTATTTTTGCTTTTCTTTTTACCGATATGTTTGCTTCTTTATCAACATTTGTTGGTGTGGCCGAAGCAGGTGAATTAAAAGATGAAAACGGCGATCCCAGAAATATTAAAGAATCTTTAATTGTTGATGCAGTTTCAACAACAATATCAGGATTGTTTGGTACAAGTTCGGGTACAAGTTACATTGAATCGGCTACAGGGATCGAAGAGGGGGGTAGAAGCGGGTTTACAGCAGTTGTAGCCGGAATCTTATTTTTACCTTTTATGTTTTTTTCTCCGATTCTATCGATGATTCCTTCCATTGCAACAGCAACAGCTCTTGTTTTGGTTGGTGTGTTTATGATGAAACCGGTTGCTAAAATTAATTGGGAAAAATTTGATGATGCTATTCCCGCTTTTTTAACTTTAATTTTAATTCCACTTACATATTCAATTACTCAAGGAATTATTTTGGGATTTTTGAGTTGGACATTTATAAAATTAATAACCGGTAAAAAAGAAGAGGTTTCCGTTATGTTGATTATAATTGATATACTTGCCATTTTGTCACTTATACTTTAAATAAATTTTACTTATGAAATTTTTAAGTTGTAATCGTATAAAATAAAACATTCTTAAAAAAATATTCGGGGGAGAGATGAGAAAATATATCTCGACATTAGCGTTTTTTGTTTTACTTATCAACATACTGTTTGCACAGTTTGAAGATAAATATGCAGAGTTTTCTGATGAACAGGCTTCATGTACAAGCATTGCGGTAGGTAAAAAAGCAACTCAAGATGGTTCTGTAATTGTTTGCCAAACTTGTGATGCAAATTATAGAACATGGGTTAATATAAAACCTCATCAGAAATTTGAAAAACCTACTACAAGAAAAATATACTGGGGATTGTTGCACACGGAAACTCCTTGGGATTTGGCTGATACGGAGTTAAAGGGAGAAATTCCGGAAGTTAGCGAAACCTATTCATTTGTTAATGTGGCTTATCCGTGTTTGAATGAAAAACAACTTGCTATGGGTGAAACTACAATTGGCGGGAAAAGAGAATTGAGGAATAAAAAAGGTTTGTTCCGAATTGAAAATCTTCAGGCAATTGCTTTGGAAAGATGTACTACTGCCAGAGAAGCAATAAAGTTAATGGGCGATTTAGCTGTAAAATACGGATATGGCGATGCAGGTGAATGTTTAAATGTTGCCGATAAAAATGAAATTTGGCAATTCGAAATATTTGGTGCCGGTTCACTTTATGTTAGTGCTGTTTGGGCTGCCCAAAGAATTCCGGATGATCATGTCGGTATATCGGCAAATAGAAGTCGTATCGGGAAAATTGATTTAAATAATCCTGATTATTTTATGGCTTCGGATAATGTGATTTCTTTAGCAAAAGAAATGAAATTTTATGATCCAGAAAAAGATGGCGAATTTTCTTTTTGGAAAGCTTACAGCGGAAGAACACCCTTTTCGATTAGAGACTATTTTGTTTTAAGTACCGTGGCGCCTTCGTTGAATCTTAAAATTGACGCGGAAGAATTACCTTTTTCAGTAAAACCGGAAAAGAAATTATCCTTGCAAGATGTTTTTGCTTTATACAGAAATGCTTATGAAGGAACGGAATACGATATGACAAAGAATTTATTAGTTCCAAAAAACAGAAGAAAAGGATATCACAAAAAAGATTTTGATGAAGAAGTTGGCGAATTAGTAAAAAGCCGATTGGCCAATCCTTGGATGAATAGAAAATTAATTAGATTGTTAAACACAGTAAAACCCGGTACGGTAGAATATCAAAGAACCATACCCGTTGCAAGATGTTCTTATTCACAAGTTGTGCAGTTGCGTGATTGGTTGCCCGATGAAGTTGGGGGTATTGCATGGTTTGCTTTTGATAATCCTGCACATAGTCCCAGAATACCTATATTTGCAGGTGTTACAAAATTACCTGAAAGTTTTAATTTTTGTGCGCAAAAAAGATTTAGAATGGATTCTGCTTGTTGGGCCTTCAAACGCGCAAATAGATTGGCTACAGTTGAATGGGGAAAAACCAAAGAGCATATAAACGGTAATATAAAAACAATTGAAGAAATGGAATTTGCAGATTTACCTAATCTTGAAACTACGGTAAGCAAATTATTAAAAGAAGAAAACGGGAAAGAAAAAGCTAAAAAATACTTAACAAATTATACCGATAAAATGGCTAGGGCTGCCGAATCAAAATGGTGGGAACTAGGTGATTTATTTTGGGCTTTCTTTGCAAGAGAAATGTAAATTAATATTAGATAATAATTTAACCTCCTTCGGGAGGTTTTTTTTATTTTAAAATAATTATATAAATCTTTACTACCGCTATCCGATAATGAGCTATTATAAATAAATATTTTGGGGATATGAAAACTTTAAAAGTTGTTGATTTTACAAGTGATAATGATATTGAAATATTTTTAAGGAAAATTAGGGGCTATTCCGAATTTCAAATTGAATTAGAAAGTTTGAATGTTTTTGAAAAACAAGAGGAAATTAAAAGTAATTCCGACATGCTTATTTTAGTAATTGATGAAGTTAATCAAAAATTATTCGAAATGTTTGATTCAAATCTTTTTCCCGATGAAACTTATCCTGTTTTGTTTGTATTAAAATCGAAAATTCATGAAAATGAATTTAAAAAAAATTCATTAGGCTTAATAATTTCGTTTAACACCGGAAGTTCAGGTTTATACGATCTGATTAAAAATATGATAGAAGAAGCTGAGAATAATAAAGCCTTATTAAAATTTTATGAAAAAAACTTTGATCTCAAATATTTTAAATGCGAAATATGTTCAACTAAAGGTAGTGTGGATTTAGTACTAAAAAGCAATAAAGCATTATTGAATGAAATATTTGAAAATTTTGTTGATGCGTCAACAGAATTATTAGAAACGGAATTAAAAAAAATAGTTCTGCCGTCAGTATTAAAAGAAAAAAAAGTTAATTCACCCTTTTCTTTTGTTAAAAAAGTTGCTGAATCTCAAATTAGATTTTTTGGGTTTTATTTAAATAAAAAGGAGTTGATATTAGCATTTGAGAAAATAATTTTTGAAAAAGACTTTTTGGCAATTATAAATAATCAGAAGCAAAAACTTGGTGAACGTTTGCGGGAACTACGAGCAATTTACAGCATTACGGATATTTTAGGTCAATATAATTACTCTATCTCTAAAATGTTACAAGAATTAATATTGATTATTCCTTGGTCATTCAAATTTCCTGCTAACACATATGTAAAAATTACCTATAAAGATATCTCAGTTGAAAGTGCAAATTATAAAGATACGCCTTATAAAATATTTGAAAATCTTATTGTAAATGGAAAAATAAAAGGCAAAATAGTAGTAGGTTATTTAACGGAAAAACCTAAGATTTTTACCGGTCCGTTTTTGCGTGAAGAAGTTGAACTCTTAAAAACAATTTCAGGGTTAATAGTTCAATTTATTCAAAGAGTTAACTTTGAACATAAAATTGCTAATGAAAAAGATAGATTGGATATAGCTACTCAAGCTGCCGATTTAGGTGTTTGGGACTGGGATTGTGATAATGATATTGTGCATTTAAACGAAATTGCAATAAAAGCATTTGGATTTTCAAATAAAGAACTGAAAGACGGATGCATAAAAAAGCAAATATGGGTAAAACATTTGCATCCGGATACAAGAGAGGAAACACTGCTTGCCTTGGATAAACATTTAAGCGGCGAAGCCAGTAAATTCGAAGCTCAATATAAAATAATTTCAAAAGGAGATGTGCGATGGATTTCAGATTCGGGCAAGGTAGTTAGACGCGATGAATTTAATAATCCCATTAGAGTAATGGGGGTCTTTACCGATATTACAGAAAAGAAAAATGTAGAAGATACCTTGCATTATAAAATGAGTTTTGAAATTCTTATTTCGGAAATTTTATCTGGATTTGTTGAAATAAGTAAAGATAAACTTGAGGAACAAATTAATAAGGCATTAGAAAAAATTGCGAAATTTGTTGGTGCCGAATATGCCTTTACTTTAATTTCCGAAGGAAATACAAATGATTTTAAAGAAAGTTATCATTACAACGGAAGGAAAATTAATTTTAATAAAAATGACTTTTATAAAGTAAAATTAGATGCCAGAATTAGTAAGCTGGTAAAATACAACGAAATAAAATTTATTAGTAATGTAGAGTCATTAAAAAATACGGATGCTCCGATTTATGAAGTATTAAAGAATTATAAAATTTCTTCTTACATGCTTGCCCCTCTTTTTATTCAAGAAGATTTTAAAGGAGTTTTAGGATTTTTATTTTTTGACCATAAAAAAGAAATAAAGGAACATATACTTTCCATTTTCAGCATTTTTGCGGAAATAATGTCTAATTTTTTAAAAAGAGTAAAAATAGAAAATGAAAATAAATATGTTCTGGAAAGGATGAGAATTTTAAGTAGGGCTGTTGAACAAAGCGCAAACTCCATTGTTATAACCGATATTGAAGGCAACATACAATATGTTAATCCGAAATTTTACGAGCTTAGCGGTTATAGTTATGAGGAAGTGATTGGTAAAAATCCGAGAATATTGAAAAGCGGGAAACAAGGACAAGATTTTTATTTTAACTTATGGAACAGAATTACGCATGGTTACGAATGGAACGGTGAATTACAAAACAAAAGAAAAGATAATAAACTTTATTGGGAAAATGCTACAATTACACCAATTAAAAATGAGAATGATGAAATCACTCATTACCTTGGTATTAAAGAGGATATATCCGAAAAGAAAAAATTGGAGATGGTACAACAAAAATTATTTAATATTTCCAATTTACTTTGGGAACATGAAAGTGCTCAAACTCTTTTTAAAAGTATAATAAAAGAATTGAGTGATATTATTGATACAAGAAATTTTTTTGCTGCGATTTATAATCCAGAAAATGATACACTTGAATTTCCTTATTATCAAGACGAAGTGGATAATTATTCGGTTTTACCAGCCGAAGGGACATTAACCAAGTACCTGATATGGAAACGTGTTCCCGTTCTTTTGAAAAGAAAAGATTATGATGATTTAAAAGCCGTTGGTACTATTGCCGGCATAGGCGAGCCTCCTAAAGTTTGGCTTGGGGTTCCTATTAAACGGGATGATGAAATAATAGGCGCAATAGTAGTGCAAGATTACGATAACGAAAACGCTTTCGACCAAAATGATATCCGAATTTTAGAATTTGTTGCCGGTCAGGTAGCCACCTTAATTGACAGAATTAAAGCTAAAGAAGAATTGGCAACGGAAAAAGAAGAATTGAGTGTTGTAATTTCTTCCATAACCGAATGTGTTGTTTCTACGGATTTGAATGGAAAAATTTTAATTGCAAATAAAGCTGCCGAAGGTATTTTTAATATGAAACAAAGCAGGATAGTAGGTAGTTCATTTTTTACATTATTTTGGAACTCCTCAAATGAAGGATTAGACCAAATAAAAAGATTTTACGTGAGCATTAAACGAAGTGGAGAACATTATAATAAAAAACAATTTACCATTAATATTGGGCGAGGGAAGAAAAAAATAATTTCCGTTACTTCATCCGCAATTAATGATTTAAAAGGAAAATTAAAGGGGCTTGTATTTGTAATTAGAGATATTACCGAAGAAATTAAAAAGGAAAATGAAGATTCTTTGTCTCAAAAAATGGAATCCATTGGTCAGTTGGCTGCCGGTATTGCTCACGAAATAAATACACCCATGCAATATATCGGAGATAATACAAGTTTTCTGAAGGATTCTTTTTCCGATATTATTTCATTCTTAAATAAAATTAGAAAAATAAAAGACTCCGGCAAAATTGAATATGAAAAAATTGTGAGCCTTATTGATGAGATTGATGTTGATTTTTTGTCCGAAGAAATTCCTTCGGCTATTGAACAGTCTCAAGTCGGCATTGATAGAGTTAGGAAATTAGTTTCTGCAATGAAAGATTTTGCCCATCCGGGCGAAAAACAAAAAACAATGGCAAATATCAATAAATCGGTTGAAG
>CAZCBD010000147.1:0-6896 GCA_964496755.1 uncultured Melioribacteraceae bacterium | reverse complement strand
ATTTGTGATAAATCATGACTTGAAATCAAAAAGGTTGTATTTTCACTTTTCAAATAATCGTTTATTATTGTTTTTAGTCTAATTTGCGACGAAGGGTCCAAACTTAAAAACGGTTCATCTAAAATTATAATTTCAGGATCTCCAATAAAAGTAGATGCTATCCCAACTTTTTGTTTGTTGCCTTTAGATAAATCTCGGATATATTTTTCCTTCCCTAGAATTTCATCATTGAAAAAAGGAGCAAAATAATTATAAAAACGATTTAACTTATCCTCCGACCAATTTCTAATTTTTGAAAGAAAGCTAAAAAATTCTTCGGGAGTTAAAAAATCCATAAGAAAACTATCATCCAAAAAAGCGGTTGTATATTTTTTCCACTCTTCACTTTCCCTTACATTCACATTCTTAGATAACACTTCTCCGTTATCAGATTTTATTAAATCCAAAATCAATCTAAATAAAGTGGTTTTCCCTGCTCCATTATTTCCAACCAATCCAAAAGATTCTCCCTTGGAAATATTTAATTCTTTAATATTAAGAACGGTTACATAATTATATTTTTTTACTAAATTTTTAATTTGTATCATTTTCATCCTCAAAATTTAATTAACTCTAAATCCTTCAGCCATTTCATATTTTTTCTTTTCAAATCTCGAATAAATAAAATTCAAAAAGAACGATTTAGATAATATACCCAAAGCACCTATAATCAATAAACAATAAAGTGCAAATTGCTCGGAAGCCAACAATGAAACTAATACATACAGAAAAATTGGAATACCAAAAATTGGAAATACGCTAATAAATTGCACCCCTCCTTTTGCATTGTAACTATATAATGAGGCTTCCATTTCCATTCTTTTTTTATTAAAAGTTCCAATAAATAAAATCCAGAATGTATTTATTCCAATATTATAAATTACAGAGATAATAATAACAAACAATGTTTCCGGCCTAATAATGACTAGCGGAATTAAAAAAACATTTGCTAAAACAACCCCACCAATTAATGTATTATATTTCGAACGGATATATTCTTTTAAACTTGAATAATTGGAAAGTATTCCATCAAAATAATTACTTTCCCATGAAAAAAGAAATTGGCCGTAATTCATTGATAAAAAACCTGAAAATAATAGGGTCATCATTAGCAATCCCACATTACCCTTAAACATTTTAGACTCTGAACTTAACAGCATAAAGTATAAATAAAGTATCATAAAAATTGAAAAGAAAAATATTTTCCTACTTCTTTTATGACGTAACAATAATTTTAATTCAACCTCAAAATATTTTAATGCGCTACCCCTATCACCCAAATTAAAACGAGACAATTTATCTTCAACGAAACTTTTTCTAATCTTATTTTCTTTTAAGTAAAATTCACTTGAAAGAACATTTACATTTAGAAAATATACCGCAATAAAAAGTCCGATTGGAAACAATATCGTAACCGGATTAACTAACAAAGAACCGAAAATTGAATTTGAATATTCTAATATCGGAAAGTTAAATAAATAGCTAAGCAAAACTATTGTCGCTATAAAAATAAAAACAAAAGTAGAAATCAAAGGTCGTTTTTCTGAAAAACGACTTAAATACACAATCATTAGATTTATCACCTGAACAAGAATAAAAATTCCAATTATCCAAGATAAGGTTGAAAGCAAGCCGAATTCTTGACCTACATACATTATTGAAAAAGGAATAACAATAAACAAATGCAAAAAATTCAATGGTTGGTAAATTGAATATACCAATAATGCATTAATCAGCTTTCGTTTAGGAATAGGTTGAATTAAGTATGGTTTTAAAATCATTCCCTGAACTTTCTGAAGTAGTATTCTTGCACTAATTTCCACAAAGAAATAAAAAATCAAAAAACTGTTAAAAACATCAATCGGATTTTCTCCGGGAGAAACTTTTTTAATTATAATACCGGCAAAAACACCTAACGCAATTAAATAAATAGCAATAAAAAAAAACGCTAATGATTTTAATGACAGCTCAAGTAAATTCTTTTTTAACGATTTGCCACGTAAAATTGATAAAAACTGATTACGAAAAAGTAATTTTAACAACTAAGCCTCCTGTATTTCTTCTTCGGAATTTAACAAATCCCGATACGCATCATTCAGATTATCAAAAATTTCAAACATTTTATCAACTTGAGAAAGCATAAACAAACTTGTTTGCACACTGGAACCAATTACTAATTTAAATCTTCCCCCTTTTGATTTGGCTAATTTTAATGATGAAAGTAAAGCACCTAAAAAAGTAGAATCCACAAATTCCGTTTTTTTCAAATCTACAATAACTTTAACATTTTCGCCTTCAAGTGCATCAACCATAAAGTTTTTAAAATCAATTGCCTCCGAAAAAGTTGCCCGAGTAATATTCACAAATACTAAGCGAATATCTTGATGTTCAATATAATCGTAATTTAATGATATATCCCTATCGGAATATAAAGCCTCAAGATCATTTGGATCAATTTCCCTAATTTTTTTCAGTCCATTTTCTATTTCTTCAATTGAAACCGTTTCAGCATTTTCTTTTTCAAGATCTTCTAATAATTGTTCCGAACTTATATAATCTTCACGCACAATTGTTCTAAAATTTATTTCCGTTTTGGATTTTTTAACTTCCTCACGATCAATTAATTTCTTTTGGGTCTCTTTTTCTACGATTTGAGCTTCTTTTTTTGCGGTTTGAGTTTTTTGAATTGATTTAGAAGTTTCTTTATTTTTTTCTTTTAATATTTCTTCTTTCAAAGCACTAAGCTCAAATTCTTTTGCTTTTATTTTCTCTTCCCTTTGTATTAATTCAGCTTCAAATTGCAATAATTTTTCCTTTTCTTCCAACACTGACTCTTTATCACGCATAGCCTCTTTCTGAATCTCTTCCATTCTTTTCAGCAAAGCTTCCTCTTTTTCACGCAATTCACCATCTCGCTTAGATAGCTCCTCTTCTTTAGCAAACAACTTTTTCTTTAGACTTTTTATTTCTTTTTCAATTAGTAATTTCTCTTCTTCAAACTTCTTATTTGTTTCCTCCGTTTCTACTCTATGCTTTTCAATTTGCACTAAAAGTCTTTCTTCTTGTTTTTTTAATTCATTTGCTTTTTTAATTAATTCTTTTTCACGATCAGTATAATCAACAGGTGTTATCTTATCTTCAACAGATTTATTCTTTTCAACTTCCAACCTACTCCGTTGATTCTCTATTTCCCTTTGCGCACTTTTAATCTTTTCAAAAATTTCTCGTTCTTTTCTCTTTAGCTGTTTAGCTTTTTCAGCAAGCTCACTTTCATGTTTAATAAATCTTTTTCTTTTTTGCTGAAGTTCATTTTCCAATCTTTCCTTTTCACGATATAGGTTTACTTCTTTTTCTATAAGTTGATTTTTTAATTCAATCACTTCTTGTTTTTCGGTAGAAAGCTTAGTATCTAATTCGGCTAATTTTCGCTTCAGTTCTAAATTTCTTTTTTCAAGTTCAACTTCAAGTTTTCTATTTTTCTCTTCAATTCTTTTTAGTTTGTGTAATTCTTTTTCCTTTTCCAATTCTATTTTTTTAGTTCTGGAAATAAATTCTTCTTCCTTTTGCCGAAGAATTTTTTCTAAGTCTTCATTTTCAGAATCGAGTTTATTTTCATAATCAGTCAGTTTTTTTGCCAGTTCTTTTTCCTGTTGTTTTAAGGAAGCGGCAAAAGCCATTAGTGAATTTTCTTTCCGTTTTAATTCTTCGGATTTTCTTTTAAAATCCCCTTGCAATTTTACAAGATATTCTTTCTCCTTTTTATTCAGCTTATTTTGCTCAATATCTTTTTCTTTAACATTTTTTCCTTTTGCTTCAATTTTCCGAGCAATTTCTTCGGATTTTTCACTACTAATAATGCCAACAGCTCTTTCAATTATTTCATCTCCGGAATGCACGTGATTGTAAGAATCGAATACATTCCTTGTAATCTGTTCATCTGCTGAAATCAAGTCTTTTAAATCCGATTCAAGAATACAAAGCAGCGTACTTTTAAATAATGCAACTGCTGTTGTAACTTCAGTACCATTATTAAACAAACAAAAATTTAAGAAGAAATGATTTTCTTTAAAGACCTCGGAACCTAATTTACCTTTATTCTTTTTAATAATATTTACTTCACCCTCTAATACAAGATAAAAAGCTCTTTCCTTTTCGGGTTCACGGAACAACACATCTCCATCCTCCAAATAAATTAAAGTGCCTTTCAAACCATCCGGACAAACTTTGGGAAGATCAACGTTCTTAAAAAGTAAATTTTCTTGAATAGCATTTTGAATATCAAAACTCATAAAGCACCAAATTTAAAATTCTCAGTACCCACGACAGGATTCGAACCTGTGGCCTACGGTTTAGGAAACCGTTGCTCTATCCTGCTGAGCTACGTGGGCGCATTAATTATAAAAATTTTAACAAACAAATATATAAATATAGCATTCTGATATCAACCAACATTTACAACGTTAAAATCTCATAACCTGTTTCAGTAACTAACACAGTATGTTCAAATTGTGCCGATAATTTTTTATCCTTAGTTGTAACCGTCCAGCCATCTTTTTTAGAAGTTACTACATGCGGCATACCCAAATTAATCATCGGTTCAATAGTAAAAATCATTCCCGGTTGCATTACCTCGCCGGAATCTTTCGGTGCTTTGTGTTCCACTTGCGGCTCCTCGTGAAAACGCAAACCTACTCCATGACCACAATATTCATAAACAACAGAATAACCATGTTTTTCAACAAATTTACTGATTGCATATCCAATATTTCCGAATCGGTTGCCGGGTTTAACTTCATTAATCCCGATTTGCAAGGATTCTTTGGTAACATCAATCAATTTTTTTGCATTTGCGGAAACTTTCCCAATTGTAAACATTTTGCTTGTATCACCGTAATATCCATTTAAAATTGTTGTTACATCAATATTTAAAATATCACCGTTTTTCAAAATTCTTTCTGAAGGAATACCATGACATACAACTTCATTTACACTAATGCAACATGATTTCGGGAATCCTCCGTAATTTAAAGTAGCCGGTATGGCATTGTTTTTAACAATAAAGTTGTGAATCAACTTATTCAATTCTTCAGTACTTACTCCGGCCTTTACGTGCTCTTCTATCATCATTAAAGATTTTGCCGCCAACTTGCTACTCTTTCTAATTCCTTCAATCTGCTCGGGAGTTTTTATTATTATGTTCATATCTTACTTTTTTAATTTATATTTGCACAAATATAAGTATAAATTTTTGTTTTTTAAGATAATGAAATTTGATAAGGTTTAAATAAATGTTAGAAAAAAAATTTGAGATTATTGTTAAGACACTTTACGGACTTGAGAATATTGTAGCAAAAGAGATAAAAGATTTCGGTTTATCGGAGATTGAGATGGGAAATAGATTTGTACGCTGTTTTACTGATTTAGAGCATCTTTACAAATTAAATTTGGCACTCTCTACTGCTTTGCGAATATTAATTCCAATAAAATCTTTTACTGCTAAGAACGAAGAAAATCTTTATGCCCAAATAAAAAAAATTGATTGGCAAAAGTTTTTAACCGTTAAACAAACATTTTCCATTGAAAGCGTTGTTAACTCAAAGTATTTCAAACACTCCAAATATGCCGCACTAAAATGTAAAGATGCTATTGCAGATTATTTCCGGTCAAAGGAAAATCAACGACCTAGTGTAGACACAAAAGATCCAGATCTGAAAATTCAACTTCACATCAGTCAATCCGAATGCACAATATTATTAGACAGCTCCGGCGATTCGCTTCATAAACGTGGATACCGACTTGATAAAAATCCGGCACCATTAAATGAGATTCTGGCTGCAGGCATGCTAAGAATTACCAAATTAGCAGACAAAGAAAGTATAAACGAAAAAAAAATATTAATTGATCCTATGTGTGGCTCCGGAACCATCCCTATTGAAGCAGCTTTTCTTTCAACAAATACACCACCTTGTTTAAACAGAAATAATTTCAATTTTATGAAATGGAAAAATTTTAATCCTGTATTATTTAATATCGTAAAAAAAGAGCTTGAACAAAAAATATGCAAACCTAAATTTAAGATATCAGCTTCTGATATTTCTCTTGAATCAATAAGAATCTCCCGACAAAATATTCGACGGGCAGGATTTACAGAAATAATTGAATTGGAAAAGAAAGACTTCTTTAAATCCACAAATTCATACACAAATGGTATTATAATTATGAACCCGCCTTATGGAGAACGATTAAAGATTGAAGATGCAAAAAATTTTTATAAATTGATTGGGAACAAGTTTAAAACCGATTTTCAAAATTTTTCCGCTTGGGTCATTTCTTCAAATTTTGAAGCATTAAAATTTTTAGGATTAAAGCCATCAAAAAAAATAGTCTTATTCAATGGACCTTTGGAATGTAAATTTCAAAAATATGAACTTTATTCCGGAAGTAAAAAGCGCAAAAAAAATACCGACTAAGAATTGCCGGCATTTTAATTTAATAACTATTTAATATCAATTAATTCGATTTCAAAAATTAAAACAGAATTAGGCGGAATGTTGGGTAATGTTTTTTCTCCATATCCCAAAGCGGGTGGAATTACAATTTCCCATTTTGCGCCAACATTCATTTTCGGGATTGCAATTTTCCAACCTTTAATTACCTTTGATAAATCAATGGTTTGAATCACACCTCGGGAAAAAGTATCATCGAAAACTTTTCCATTAATTAATTTCCCAATATACTTGACTAAAACTGTAGAATTAGCAGAAGGCTTTTGGCCGGAACCGGCTCGTAAAATTTTATACTGCAATCCGGAAGAATCCTCAATAACTCCATCTTTTAGTTTATTTTCATTTAAATAT
>CAZCBD010000146.1:4352-6916 GCA_964496755.1 uncultured Melioribacteraceae bacterium | reverse complement strand
CTTAGGTGGGATTCGCCTTTTCTTGTGATAGAGGGTTTTTCCATCTTTAATATCAATGGAGGGTATAATTAAAAAATTTGACATATAATTTCTCTGCTTTATTCTATTCATTTTTTAATAATTCAAGTTATTAAAATCTTATGAAAAAAAATAATTTTTTTTTGCTCATTTCGGCACAATTTAGAATTCATTCTTTTTTGTAATTATTAAAAATAAGAGAAATTATTTATTTAATTCCTTTCAAATTCAATTGAAAACTATTATTTTAGGCATTCAAAAAATCAAATTGGTTTATGAAAGAAAATTTTAAGTTTGTTACTACACGAAAAAATTTAATTGATGTTTCTATTTACGGAATAGAAAATATCGAATTAAATCCGTGTATAATATTGGTTCACGGATTTAAAGGGTTCAAGGACTGGGGGTTTTTTCCTTATGCTGCAGAAAAATTAGCCGAGGGTGGATTTACAACTATTACCTTTAATTTTTCGCACAATGGTGTAAGTAACGGCGGTTCTGATTTTGACGAATTGGAAAAGTTTGAAAAAAATTCCTATTCACTTGAAGTTGAAGAATTATCGGAAATTATTGATGCTTACTCCGATGGTGAATTTGGCGAAACAAAGAATAATGACTTGGCTCTTGTTGCTCATAGCCGAGGAGCAATTTCTGCAATAATAAATTCTGTAAATAAAGAAAAGGTGAAATCTTTAGTTACATGGGCAGGCGTTGCTAATATTGATAGGTTTACTGACCGGCAGAAAAAGAAATGGAAAGAAAACGGTTATTTTGAAATAATGAATATGCGAACAAATCAATTAATGAGAATTGGTGCCGAGTTGCTTAATGATCTTGAAAAGAATTTTGATAATTTGAATTTAAAGAATTACGTCCCGCTAATTAACAAGCCTTTTTTAATAATTCAGGGAGCGGAGGATTTAGCAGTAAAATTATCCGAAGCAGAATTGTTATTAAGTTGGACAGATAAAAAATATTCACAGTTTGAAGTAATACAAAACTGTGGGCATACTTTTAATATTAAACATCCATTCAAAACATCACATTCTGATTTTGAAAAAGTATTAAAACTAACATTAAATTTTTTTAACAAACATTTGAAATAATTAATTATATTTTAAAAGTTTAATCCCAAAATAGGAGATAATTATGAGTCAAAAATATTATGATTTAATTGAATATTTAAAAAGTTTAGAAGCAGACGTAATTAAATTTTATGAAAAAGGACAAGCAGCTGCCGGTACTCGTTTAAGAAAAGGTATGAGCGAATTAAAAAACAAGGCTCAAGAAATTAGAGTTGAAATTCAAGAAATTAAAGCTCAGAAAAAGGCTTAAGTGTTTTTTTTAATATAGGCTGGTAACTCCAGCCTTTTTTATATGATTAAAACCTCTTTCAAATATTTAACGTTAGTTATATTTTTTTCATTCTGTTTTGGTCAATTAGATAACTCTTTAAATACTTTTCTTGAAGAATCCTTTTCTCAGTCTGTATCCCTGGCCTTTGTTGGCGATCTAATGTGTCATTCACCTCAACTTACTTCGGCTTTTAACGCAAAAGATTCAACCTATAACTTTAAACCGGTATTTAAATATGTTAAAAAATATTTAAGCAAAAATGATTTTTTGTTTGGTAACCTTGAAACGGTTTGCAATGATAATGATACTGCCTTTACAGGTTATCCGGTTTTTAATACTCCCGAATCTTATATTGATGCTTTAAAGTATGCCGGTTTTGATTGCTTGTTTGTTGCAAATAATCATTTTATGGATAGGAAACTTGTTGCTGCAAAAAATACGATAAAAAAAATTAAATCGATAGGGTTAAACTATTCGGGGTTAGCAGGTAAAGAAAATATTTTAATCTTAAATAAAAATCATATTAAGATAGGTGTGTTGGCATATACTTCCTTTACGAATAGATGGAATGAAAAGCATTTTATTAATATTCTGGACACAAATAAAATTAAATCGGAAATTAAATATTTAAAAAAAACAAGCTGTGATTTTATAATTGTTTATTTGCATTTTGGGAAAGAGTATAAAAGAGAGCCTTCACCAAAACAAAATTTAATAGTGAATAGGATATTAAATTACGGTGCAAATATTATTATTGGTTCACATCCACATGTTATTCAACCGATAATTATGAAATCTAAAAATAAATTAGTTGCATTTTCACTTGGAAATTTTTTATCAAATCAGCAATGGCGTTATGCAAATGCAGGTATAGTTTTAAATCTGATTTTATATAAAAATCTTTTAACACATCAAACGGAAATAAAAAATGTTTCTGCTTTGCCAACAATGGTAGTTAAAAAATTTCACAAAAATAAATTTGATTATTATCTTTGTCCTTCAAATTTTTATGAAAAAAAATTTCGTAAAAAAGATTTTTCCCTGTTACGGGATAAAGCAATATTAGCTAAATTAAAAGAATCTTTTTTTGATACGAAAAAATTACTATTAAAATATTTTCCTTCAATTGTAATTGATGAAATAAAATGTGAAAGTGATTTTAGATGAAAAATAAAGCTTCGCTCTCAATA
>CAZCBD010000146.1:0-4342 GCA_964496755.1 uncultured Melioribacteraceae bacterium | reverse complement strand
CAATATTTATAGATTTATTGGGTTTTGGGATTGTAATTCCAATATTACCGACATTTGCAAAAATTGATTTAAATTTAACCGAAACGCAGATAGGTATAATAATAGCCGTTTATTCTTTTATGCAATTTGTTTTTAATCCTATAATCGGGAAGATTTCCGACAAATATGGCAGAAGACCAATAATTTTAGTGTCATTACTTGTTTCTACTATTTCCTATGTTGTTTTTGCTTTGTCTCATTCGTTTTTAATGCTATTTATTTCAAGGATGCTTTCCGGAATTGGTGGCAGTAATATTGGTGCAGCTCAGGCTTATATTTCAGACATCACAACAAAAAAAGATAGAGCCAAAGGTATGGGATTGGTTGGCGCAGCCTTTGGGCTGGGTTTCATATTCGGACCTTTATTAGGAGGTTTTTTAGCTAATTATGGATATGATATCACCGGATATGCGAGTGCTTTGCTTTCATTAATTGCCTTTTCTTTTGCATATTTCAAATTACCAGAATCAATTAAAAAACAAAACTTTAAGATTGAAAAGATTAATGTTAAGATATTTGATATTAAATTAGCAAAATATTGTTTTAAATTGGACAAAGTAGGATTAATTATTGTTTTTTTATTTATTGCGGTTTTTTCGGTGGCTAATATTTATGGAACATTCCCTTTGTTAGGTTATGACATTTATGGTTTCAATAATCAGGAAATAGGCTATCAATATGCTATTATGGGGTTTTGGGCGGTTTTAATTCAAGGTTATTTTATTAAAATTTTAGTGAAAAACTTCAGCGATAGAAAATTATTTGTAAACTCCTTGCTTTTTCTAACAATAGGTTTGTTTTTTCTTCCCTATAGTTATAATTTTCTTGGGGTAGCAATTACCTTATCTATAATGATGGTTGGGTCGGGAATCATTCAACCGGTAGCTTTTGCGATGATTTCCAATTATTCTCCGGAAACCGAACAAGGCGCAATTCTCGGGTTTAATCAATCTATTATGGCGCTTGGGAGAGTAATAGGACCAATATGGGGCGGATTTGCATATGATTACATCGGGTTTGAATATCCTTTTATTACCGGTGGTGTATTTACTTTAATTGCATTTATTTTAAGTTTATATTTTTTAAGTTCAAAATTCATAAAAGTGAAAAATGTTTGATATAGGAAATCTTAAATTTGAAAAGCCCTTATTTTTAGCACCTATGGAAGAGATTACAGATCTTTCGTACAGAAAATTATTAAAAGAATTGGGAGCCGATTTTGTTTTTACTGAGTTTGTTAATTGCGAGGGTTTAACAAGGGGTGACGAGAAAACTGCTAAGAAGATGATTTTAAGCGATGAAGAAAGACCGGCCGGTATTCAAATTTATGGCGAGAGATTTGAAGCGATGGTTGATGCCGCAAAAATTGCCGCGGAACAAAATCCGGATATTCTTGATATTAATGCCGGATGTTGGGTTAAAAAAGTTGCAGGCAGAGGTGCCGGTGCTGCTCTTATGAAAGAACCTGCTTATTTGGAAAAGCTGGCTGCCGCAATTGTTAAAGCGGTTCATGTTCCGGTAACTGTTAAAACCAGACTCGGGTGGGATTTTAATTCGATAAATATTTTGGAAATTGCCCAAAGACTTGAAAATGTTGGTGTTGCCGCAATTACAATTCACTGCAGAACAAAATCCCAAGGTCATGGCGGAGAGGTTGATTGGAGTTGGATAAAAAAAATAAAAGAACAAATCACCATACCTGTAATATTAAATGGCGGAATTTTGAAACCCGAGGATGGAGTTACTGCTTTTGAAACAACGCCGGCAGATGGGATTATGATTGCTCGTGGAGCAATAACTAATCCATGGATTTTTAAGCAAATAAAACAACTCTTAAATGCTGAAGAAATTATAGAACCTTCAATAGATGAAAAAATAGAAACTGCAATTAAACATTTAAAATATTCAATGCGAATAAAAGAGGAAAAAAAAGCAATAATTGAATTCAGAAAATATTATTCGGGTTATTTACGCGGTTTGCACAAATCTTCGCCGGTAAGAAATGAATTGATGAAAGTTCATACTTTTGATGATGTGCAAAATATTTTATTCAAATATTTGAAAGAATTAAAAGAATATTACAATACGAAAAAAGCTCCGTGAATATTTTTTACTATTTATTCCAATTGAAACGCCAATTTTCGTAATATTCCCAATCTAAAGTCTTATTAAGTTCTTCAATTTCCTGAATTTTTAAATTTAAAGCAGCTTTTACCACATCGCCTTGCGAAAGAATTCCGATATATTGATTTTCTTTTTCTATTAAAATATGCCTGATTTTTTTACCAAGAAAAATGTCTAATAATTTATAGACTCCAACATTATATGGGGCGGATAATAAATCTTTTGTCATATGGTTGCAAATACTAGTATGAATTGAAAAATTTTCTTCATTAATATTATGAAGCAAATCTCTTTCGGTCCAAATACCACAAACCTCATCATTATCTTTCACCAATATTGCACCGATACTGTTTTCATTCATTATTTTGATTGCATCGGATATTTTCGTATCGCAACTAACGCAAATCATTTCTTGAGTTTTTGATGTTAAAATTTGTTCTGCTGTAATCATATTTCCTCACTTTTTTAATCATCTAATAATCGTGGATATAATGTATTATTTTAATAATTATTGCTTTAAAAGCAAATTTTCAAAATTATTTTAAATATTATTTTTATATTAAACTTATATATTGTATGATATTTTTTTATAAAGATAGGTTCAAAATATGTTTGATTTTAAATCTTTAATCAGAAATGTAGAAAATTTCCCGATAGAAGGAATTGTTTTTAGGGACATTACAACTTTGTTAAAAGATCCGAAGGGATTAAAAAATGCGTTAGACAAACTATATAATGCTTCCAAGGATTTGAAAATAACCAAGGTAATTGGCATCGAATCGCGCGGTTTTATTTTGGGTGGAGCATTGGCGGAAAAGTTAGGTGCCGGATTTGTACCCATCCGGAAACCGGGCAAACTTCCTGCCGAAACCGTTTCGGAAACTTATATTCTTGAATATGGAACAGATACCATTGAAATGCATAAAGATGCAATTGAAAAAGGTGATAGAATATTAGTTCACGATGATCTGCTTGCTACAGGAGGTACAATGAATGCCGCTTGTAAGTTAATTGAAAAAATGGGGGGCGAAATTGTTCAGCTTTCTTTTTTAATTGAATTATCTTTTTTGAATGGCAGGGAAAAATTAAAAGAATACGATATTTTTTCATTGGTGAATTATTATTCGGAATAATATTAAAGCCCGCTATTTCGGGCTTTAATATTTTAATGCTTAAATTATATGGGTAAAATTATTTTGTCATATTCATGATTTATTAATTGCGCAAATGCCAAATATATTGCAGTTAAACCACAAATTATTCCATCAAATCCGGCAATGATTTTTATAATTCTTATTCCACTAAAATCTCCAATTGCCAATAGAATAAATAGTATTAACAATAGTGCAAATAATATCTTCATTGTTGTATTCATTTTTAATGTTACAATAAATAATCCGAAAGTAAACAGTGCCCAAACAATTAAATACCATCCCATGGAAACCGAGCTAACAGATTTTGATAATTCTAGATTCGGCATTAATATTAGAGCTACTAACGATATCCAAAAAAAACCGTATGATGTAAATGCCATCATTCCAAACATATTATTTTTTTTCCATTCAAAAATACCAACTATCACTTGCATCAATCCACCTACAAAAATTCCCATCGATAAAATTGATGCATCTAAAGCAAAAAAACCTGCGTTGTGCAGATTTAATAAAATTGTTGTTAATCCGAATCCAACCAATCCCAGAGGACCGGGGTTTGCTGTTTCCTGAAATTTTACTTCCATGTTTTTCCCGTTTTTTTAATAAAAGAATTAAAATTAAGTCGTGAACATAAGCATATTTATTTATTTCTAAAAGAAGTATTTTTTCGAAGATATTTTTTTTGAGGATATTTTTTATGCAATGAAAAAATTAAAAGCCGCAGAAGCTTTTAGTAAAAAAACAACTTTGTTAAAATTTGCATATTTATGCATATAATCTTAATATTTAAGGTGAGAATTTAAAAAAACATAATTAACTTTTGCAAATGTCACCTAATAACTTTAATTTTCGCCAATTTGTATTTCAAAATTAATTTCCTTAAGGAGGAAAATGAATTACGAAAATAAAAAAGTGAAGCTGGTTCTTGAAAACGGCGAGGTCTTTGAAGGGAAGTTGTTCGGCTATCCTAAATCAGTAGCGGGCGAGGTTGTTTTTAATACCGGAATGGTAGGTTATCCCGAAAC
>CAZCBD010000145.1:0-6917 GCA_964496755.1 uncultured Melioribacteraceae bacterium | reverse complement strand
TAATTTTACCGGATATATTTCTTTTGATGAGTATTATAATTTGATAGGAAATGCAAGCTGTATTTTGGCTTTAACAACCGAAGAAGATTGTTTGCAATCAGGAGCTTACGAAGCACTTGGAGTAGAAGTTCCAATGGTTATATCCGACACGGTGGCATTAAGAGAATATTTTAAAGATTCTGCCATATACACAAGTCATAACCCGAAAGAAATTGCTGAGAAAATTATTGAAGCCGTTGAAAATAGCGAAAGCCAAATTCTAAGTATTAAAAAAGTTAAACAGCTACGTAACAAAGAATATTTTAATGAAATAAAAAAAATAATGGAAATTATAAATTAACTGTTAAATGAAAAACACATTATTATATACTCACTTTTTTCCACCTGCAGATGGAGCTGCTTCAGTTCGTATTTATTATTTTGCCAAAGCTTTAAAAAAAGGTGGGTTTAATTTAAAAGTAATAGCACCAAAACCACAAAATGTAAAAATTCCAAGTGATACAAATAAAAGTGATTTTAGTATAAAATATATTCCTACTATTTTTACAAGTAGCAAATCCAAATATCTTAGGCTAATTTCTTATGCCGTTTATTTTGTTTTATCCTTTTTCAGGGCGATTTTGTCCGGTAAACTTGATATGGTTTTTACTTCTTCGCCACCCATAACAACAGCATTAGGAGCTGCTTTAGTAGCTAAATTAAGAAAGAAAAAATTAATAGTAGATATTCGCGATATTTGGCCTGATATTGGTGCGGAATTAAAAATAATTAAAAACTCTTTTCTATTGAGAATATTTTCTTTAATGGAAAAATTTATTTACAATTCTGCTGATCTGATATTAGTAACGGCTGATGGGGATAAGAAAAACTTAATTAATAAAGGGGTTAATCAAAACAAAATAAATATTATTAGAAATGGTGTTGATCTTAATATATTTATTCCATTGGATAACGAAAGAAAAAAAACAATCAGGGAAAAATATAATTTGCCGGTAAACAAAAAGGTTGTTATTTATTTCGGTTCGTTAAATCTTGGAATGAATGATATTGACACTTTAGCGGATTTTTTTTCAAACTTGCAAGACTCGGATTTTCATTTTTTGGTTGTTGGTAATGGAGCTAAAAAGAAAGAATTAGAAAGAAAGATTAATCCGTCTATTTCAAAAACATTTTTAAAATCGTTGCCTCCGCAACAAATAGCCGAGCTTGTTGCATCTTCCGATGTAAGCATAATTCCACGAAAAAAAATTACTAAAGATACAGGCGGAAATATTCCCGTTAAATGTTTTGAAAGTTGGGCATGCGGAATACCGGTTTTATTGTCAACTATTAAAGGTACGGAATTAGAGAAAATATTTAATGAGTCCAATGGTGGCATTCTTGTTGAACCCGGTGATTGGAAAAAATTACGAGAAGGTTTCAATAAAATATTGAACACAAAATTTGATAAATCCGAAATGAGAAATTTTGTATCGGCAAAATTCGATAGAATTAAACAATCCATGAAAGTAACAGAATTAATTGAGAAACTATAAATGAACAACAGTATAATCATAATTGGAGCCGGAATAGTCGGTTTGGCCACAGCTGTTCAAATCTTAAAGCGAGATCCGTCTCTTAAAGTCATAATTCTTGAAAAAGAATCTGAAATTGCAAAACATCAAACAGGGAACAATAGTGGTGTTATTCATTCGGGTATTTATTACAAACTGGGAAGTTTAAAAGCTACCAATTGCCGAAAAGGTTACAACATGTTACTCCAATTTTGTAATGAAAATAATATAAAATATGATATTTGCGGAAAAATTATTGTTGCTACTAAAGAATCGGAATTGGATTACTTGGAAACCCTTTTCGAAAGAGGCAAGGCCAACGGATTAAAAAACTTGAAAATACTTTCGGCCGAAGAAATAAAAAAAATTGAACCCGAAGTAAATGCTATTAAAGGAATTTTTGTTCCGCAAACCGGAATAATTGATTATACGGAAGTTTCCGAAGGGTACAAAAAATTTATTGAAGCAAAAGGCGGTAGAATTATTTTTAATTGTAAAGTGAAAGAAATAAAAAACAATTTCGAGATTATTGAAATAATAACAAATAAAAAAATATTCAAAGCCGAAAAGGTTATTTCTTGTGCAGGATTGCAATCCGACCGGATTGCAAAATTAACAAATCCCGAATTACCATTACGAATAATACCATTCAAGGGTGAATATTTCGAGCTCAAAGAAAATTCGCGCCACAAGGTTAAAAGTTTAATTTATCCGGTGCCCGATCCCGCATTTCCTTTTCTCGGGGTGCACTTTACACGCGGAATAAACGGTTCTGTTGAATGTGGACCTAATGCTGTGTTTTCTTTTGCACGCGAAGGGTATAAAAAATTTAGTTTTAACTTGAAAGATTTTATCGATTCGGTAACTTGGGTGGGATTCTTAAAGGTGGCATCAAAGTTCTGGAAAGTAGGTGCCGGCGAATTTTATCGCTCATTTTATAAACCGGCTTTCGTAAAAGCTTTGCAGAAATTAATTCCCTCAATTAGAGCGGAAGAATTAAAAAAAGGTGGTGCGGGAATAAGAGCACAGGCTTGCCACAAAAATGGTAATTTAATTGACGATTTTTATATTGTTGAAAGCAAAAATGTAATTCATATTTGCAACGCACCTTCGCCGGCAGCAACAGCATCCTTGGCAATTGGCGAATTTATTGCCGCTAAAGTTTTACCTGAAAATTAAATCGAAATTGAATTATATTTCCGAATAGTACTTTTCGAAATTTTGAAGGAAAATTTTTTGAACAAAAAAATTGAACGTATATTAATTTTAAGCGCCGATTTAATTACAATAAACTTGGCATGGGTTTTATTTTTTTATTTTAAAGTGGAAACGGGGTTTTTTAAATTACTTTCGATGCCGGATTTTTGGCAGCCAATGATTGCTATTTATTTTTACTGGACTTTGATTTTTCTTATTGTTGGGATGTATCGTACTTGGTTTGCTTCATCCAGATTTGATGAGCTAACCAGATTATTTAAAGCAACTGCAGTTGGTATTTTTGTTTTGTTTTTCTTAATTATGCTTGATGATTATGTGAATAATGTTTCATCATCAACACGATTTATAATGTTTTTTTATTGGTTTTTACTGTTAATATTAGTGGCTACGGGGCGACTTTTTATTCGTGCTTTTCAGAGAAGATTGTTGCTTAAAGGGATTGGCAGAAATAATGCGTTAATTGTGGGATATAATAAAAAGGCTGAAAATTTATATGATTCAATAGAAAAACACAAAGTCTTGGGAATTGATGTAAAAGCTTTTTTATCGGTTAAGGAAGAAAATGTAGGAAAAACTTATAAATCCGTTAAAGTAGTTGATACTATTGATAAAATAAAGAATTATGTTAAATTATTTAATATTAAACAAATTATAATTGCACTGGAAAATAAAAACAATGATACTTTTTTTAAAATAGTTGATTTATGTGATGGTGTGGATGTATCAATTAAAATTGTTCCTGATCTATACGAAATTATCAGCGGTCAAGCAAGAACAATGCAGATTTACGGATTTCCTTTAATTGATATTATGCCTCAGCTAATGCCGGTTTGGGAAAAGCAGCTGAAAAGAGTCATGGATATTTCAGTTTCAATTTTGTTTTTGCTTTTCACATTACCAATTACCCTAATAACGGCAATCGCAATAAAAATAGAAAGCAAAGGGCCTGTATTTTATATCCAAGAACGCTTGGGAATGAAAGGAAAAAAGATTAATATTATAAAGTTTCGTTCAATGGTTGTTGATGCCGAAAAAAAATCGGGGCCGGTTTGGGCAAGTAAAAATGATTCCAGAATTACGAGGGTCGGTGCTTTTATTCGGAAAACACGAATAGATGAAATACCGCAAATGATAAATGTTCTGAAAGGTGATATGAGTTTGGTTGGGCCACGACCGGAGCGTGAACATTTTGTTGAAAAATTATCTACGGAAATTCCCCTATATAAAAGACGTTTATCTGTGCGACCCGGAATTACAGGCTGGGCTCAGGTAAAGCATAAATATGATGAATCGATAGATGACGTTCGAACAAAATTAAAATACGATCTTTTTTATATTGAAAATATGTCTTTAAGAATGGATATAAATATTTTATTCCGGACCATCTTTGTTGTACTTTTCGGCAAAGGTCAATAAGGTATAAACAAAATTTGTATATTTCATAATTAAAATGTTTTAAGAAAATTGAGAAGTTTATGGACAAAGTTTTAGTAATTACTCCAACTTATAATGAAATTAATAATATAGCAAAATTAATCCCGATGCTAAAAGAAATGTATCCTGAGATTAATATTTTAATTGTAGATGATGGTTCACCCGATGGTACGGGGCAATATGTTGAGGACTTGTCTAAAACAGATTCAACTATTCATATTATCAGACGTCCGGGTAAAATGGGCCTTGGTACAGCCTATGTGGAAGGATTTAAATATGCAATTAAAAATAAGTTTGATTTGATTATTCAAATGGATGCCGATTTTTCGCACGATCCGAAAGTTATTAAAACCTTTTTGGAAAAAGCAAAAGAGTATGATTTGATTATTGGCAGCAGATATGTTAGCGGGGTTAATGTTGTTAACTGGCCGATGAAAAGATTATTACTAAGTTACTTTGCAAATAAGTATACAAAAATAATTACCGGTCTGCCTATTCAAGATGCTACCGGCGGATATAAATGTTTTCGGCGTGAAGTTCTTGAAAATATTGACTTGTCTCGGATTCATTCAAACGGCTATTCTTTTCAGATTGAAATAAATTTTAAAGCCTGGAAGAAAAAATTTAAACTTCACGAGGTGCCGATTATTTTTGCAGACCGGATAGAGGGTTCATCCAAAATGTCGAAAAAAATAGTTTATGAAGCTGTATTTATGGTCTGGAAATTGCGTATTCGCAGCTTATTGGGATTGTTAAAATAGCATGCTCGATTTATCTATTATAATAGTGAATTATAATGTAAAAGAGTTTTTACTCAATCTTTTGGAGTCCGTAAAAAAAGCTGCAAAAACCATATCCTACGAAATTATAATTATTGATAATAATTCGGATGATGGAAGTGTTGAAGAAATTTCCAAAAGATTTCCGGAGGTTAAGCTAATTGGAAACAAAAAAAATATTGGTTTCGGAAAAGCAAACAATCAAGGGCTAAAAATTGCAAAAGGTGAATATCTATTACTGCTTAATCCTGATACATTGTTGAACGAAGCTACAATTACTTCGATGTTGAAATTTTTTAAAAAAACACCCGAAGCCGGAATGGCCGGCTGCAAAGTGTTAAATCCTGATGGTACTTTGCAACCTGCGTGTAAGCGTAGTTTTCCAAGTCCATGGGCATCTTTTAGCAAGGTTACCGGATTAAGCAAATTGTTCCCGAAAAGCAAGATTTTTGGCAAGTACAATTTAACTTACCTCGATGAAAATAAAACCTACGAAGTAGATGCAATTTCCGGCGCATTTATGATGCTGCGTAAAACGGTTTATGACGAAGTTGGTGGATTCGATCCGGTGTTTTTTATGTACGGCGAGGATTTGGATTTATGCTACAGGGTTCAGCAAGCCGGTTATAAAGTTTTTTATGTTCATACTTCCGAGATTATTCATTATAAAGGTGAAAGTACAAAACGAAGTAGCATAGACGAAACAAAAGTTTTTTATCAAGCAATGACTCTTTTTGTGAAAAAGCATTTTTCATCATCTTTTGTAATAGAATTAATTTTACGTTCGGCAATTACAATTAGAAAATTAATTGCATTTGTGCACAAATACAGGCTTCCGATTATTGCGTTTTTGTTTGACTATTTGCTTTTAGTTGTTTCTGTAGTCTTTGCTGAAAAATTATACATAAATGAAAATTGGCAAGGTTTTCCGAAGTTAACAAAACCGGCAGTTTATTTGTTGCCCGCCATTATTCAGTCTGTAATATTAATCTTTTCCGGCGCTTACAAAAGAAAATCCCTTTCTATTTTAAAAAGCATAGCGGGACTTTTAGTAGGATTCTTTTTTATTTCAAGCTTAACCTTTTTCTTTAAGCAGTTTGCTTTTAGCCGTGCGGTTACTCTTTTAGTTTTTTCAATTGCACTGATTTTACTGATTAGTTGGAGAATTATTTCAAAACTTTTTTTCAGAATCGGATTGCAAAATGAACTTTTTAAAAATCGCACTCTTTTAATTGGTACAGATAAAAACACAATAAACATTGCACAAAAAATTAAAAATGGAATTGAAACAAATTTTGAAATTATCGGATTAATTGCTAAAAGAAACGAGCAAGTTGGTAACCGAATAAATGAGTTGAAAATAGTCGGGACTTTTGCTAACATTCGAAAAATAGTTGAAGCCCAAAATATTCAAAAAATAATTTTCCCCGCCGGTGAATTATCCTTCGAAAAAATATTTTCGATAGTTTCCGAATGCCAAGGATTAAATATTGAATTCAAAATTGCCGGCAGTGAAAAAGATTTTATTGTTGGTAAATCGGATGTTACAATGTTAAACGAAATTCCGTTAATGAATTTGGAGTTTAATATTTCAACTTTTTCAAATAAAATAATCAAAAGAGTATTTGATATTACTTTATCTACTGTTTTTTTAATTTCAATTTATCCGGTTGTTAAAATCTTTTATTCAAAAAAAGAAACAAGATTGTATAAATCAATTTCATGTTTGCCCGGAATTTTTAAAGGGAAATATAGTTTTGTAGGACCGGAAAATATTGAGCCCGACTCGGAATTGTTTTTGGGAAAAAAAGGAATTACGGGTTTATGGTTTTTGCAATCGAATAAAATTTCCGAAGCGGAAAAAAAGAAATTGGATATTTATTATGCGAAAAATCAAAGTGTTTGGCTCGATTTGGAATTACTTGGAAAAACC
>CAZCBD010000144.1:0-6964 GCA_964496755.1 uncultured Melioribacteraceae bacterium | reverse complement strand
ATTGCCAATTGCCGGTCTTGACGGAACACTTTCCGAGAGAATGAGAAAAACATTAGCAGAAAATAATGTTAGAGCAAAAACAGGATTTCTTCCTAATATTTCTACCATAGCCGGCTACGTAAATAGTGCTGATGGCGAACCCTTAACTTTTGTGATTTTTATTAATAATTTTTCGGTTCCGGAAAATTTGGCAAAAAATATTCAAGATAATATTTGCATTAGATTAGCTAATTTTAAAAGATAAATTAAAGGTTTAAAATGGAAACAAATACTCAACAAGAACTTAATGAATTGAGACGAAGAAGACTGGAAGAGCTGGAAGAATTAAAAAAAACCGGCATTTGTACTTATGAATACAAATATGACGTTGATGCTCATTCCGCCGATATAAAAAACAATTTTAACAAATTTGAAAATAATGATGTAAGCGTTGCCGGAAGAATTATGGCAATCAGAAAAATGGGAAAAGCATCTTTCTTCCAAATTCAAGACAAAGAAGGTCGTATTCAGATTTACATGCGCCGCGATGATGTTGGCGTGGATACCTACAAAATGTTTAAACTCTTGGATATAGGCGATATTGTTGGAATTACAGGTTATGTATTTAAAACTAAAACCGGTGAAATTAGCATTCATGCCAAAACTTTTACTTTGCTTTCCAAATCTTTGCGTCCTATTCCAATTGCAAAAGAAACAACAGATGAAAACGGCAACAAAGTTGTTTACGATCAGTTTTCCGATATTGAATTACGCTATCGGCAAAGATATGTTGACTTGATTGTGAATCCACATGTTAAAGAGGTGTTTCTAAAACGCAGTAAAATAGTTAGAGAAATGCGAAATTACCTTGACAATAAAGGATATACAGAAGTTGAAACTCCGGTACTACAACAAATCTACGGTGGAGCAAATGCAAGGCCGTTTATTACACATCATAATGCCCTTGATATTCCAATGTATTTGCGGATTGCAAAAGAATTGTATCTTAAAAGATTGATTGTAGGCGGATTTGATGCAGTTTATGAAATTTCGAAAGATTTTAGAAATGAGGGTATGGACAAAACACACAGTCCCGAATTTACAATGATGGAATTATATGTAGCTTATCACGATTACGAATGGATGATGGATTTAGTTGAAGATATGGTTACCACAATTTGCAAAAATGTATTCGGTACAGTTGAATTTGATATTTACGGCACAAAAATTAATTTTGCCGGCCCGTGGAAACGAGTTTCAATGGTTGACGCAATCAAAGAAAAAACCGGAATAGATATTTTAAATACAAACACTGAAGAATTAAGAAAAGCCGTTAAAGAAAGACACGGCGAAATTACCGGTAACGAAAACAGCGGACAATTAATTGATGAATTGTTTGAACTTACTGTTCAGCCGGAATTAATTCAACCAACTTTTTTATACGATTATCCGGTTGAAATTTCACCTCTCTCAAAACGTCACCGAGAAAAAGAAGGTTTAGTTGAAAGATTTGAAGGATTTATTTGCGGCAAGGAATTTTGTAATGCCTTTTCTGAATTAAACGACCCGATTGACCAACGCGAAAGATTTGAAGCCCAACTGAAATTAAAAGAAGAAGGTGATGAAGAAGCTCATCAAATGGATGAAGATTATGTTCGCGCACTTGAATATGCAATGCCGCCGGCTGTTGGCCTTGGTATTGGCATCGATAGATTAGTTATGTTTTTAACCAATCAATCATCTATTAGAGACGTTCAGTTATTTCCTCACATGAAACCGGAATAAATTTTAGGCTGTGCTTTATTGCACAGCCATATTTTAAGATGAAAATATTTTCTATCATATTTTTATTCATATCAATTTGCTTTGCTCAAATTGAACCTAAAAAGGATTTATTATATTTAAATACAATCCTGAATTTAAACTCGGGAAAACTAGATATTTCAGATTCAAAATACTTACCCGTAAAAGCAAAGCCATTCACCGCTCAAAAAAATAAAATCAACTATTATGCATTGTCCGGCGTTATTGTTGCCGGCGGAACAACCATCGGAATAATACGAAATTATTATGCGAATACTTGGTGGAAAAATCAAAGCACGGAATTTAAATTTGTAAACGACTGGGATTATGCATTGTGGATAGATAAATTCGGACATTTTTTTGCAACATATGCATTGTCTAATTTAGTTTCTTCCGGTTTGGATGCTGCAAATATTAAAACGGAAAATGTTTTTCTTTATTCATCAATTTCAGCTTTATTGTTCCAGCTATATGTTGAAGTTGAAGATGGGTTTGGCCCGAATTGGGGATTTAGCCCCGGAGATGCTGTTGCCGATTTTCTTGGTGCAGGATTCAGGTTGGCTCAGTTTTATTACCCGTCATTAAAAAACGTTTTGCCTAAATTTAGCTACTATCCTTCGGAAGAATTTCGAAACGGAGAAAAAAAAGATCACAACATGAGCGATGATTACGAAGGCCAAAAACTTTGGCTTAGTCTTAGAATTAACAACATGTTAAACAAATCAATCGAAAAATATTGGCCCGATTTTTTAATGCTTTCAATTGGATATGCAGTTAGAAAATTAGATGGCAAAGGTGGGGGCGAAAAACATTTTCTAATTGCACTTGATTTGGATTTTGAAAAAATACCTCTGCATGGCAAATTTTGGAATTTCATAAAGAATACTTTAAATTTAGTTCACTTTCCAATGCCGGGAATTAGAATTACACCCAAAGGTACTTTTTTTGAAATAATTTTTTGAGGTAATCTTGAAACTAAGTTTTATTATTCCAACGCTAAACGAAGAAAAACTTCTGCCTCAGATTCTTTCGCAATTAAACGAGTTGAAAGCCGATTTTAATAATATGGAAATTATTATTTCCGATGGCGGTAGCACAGACTCAACCCTTGAAATTTCAGAAAATTATGCCAACAAAATAATTACTTCAACCTTAAAACAAAACATTTCAATCGGAAGAAACCAAGGAGCTCTGCAAGCCTCAGGGGATATTTTGATTTTTATTAATGCCGATGTTAAAATTTCTAACTTAAGTGACTTTTTATCCGACATTCAAGAGTTTTCAAATAACGATAAATATTCAGCTATTTCTTTCCCTGTTAGAATTTTTCCCGAGGATGAAAAATTTTCAGATAAAATCTTCTTGCAATTTTACAATATATATTTTCGATTTTTAAATTTAATTAAACTGGGAATGGGACGTGGTGAATGCCAAGTAATAAAAAAAGAAATGTTCGAAAAAATAAATGGTTATAACGAAAAACTTTTTGCCGGAGAAGATTTCGACCTATTCAGAAGAATTAGGAAATTAGGCAAAATCAAAACCGCCGATTGTTTAATTTTTGAATCCCCGAGAAGATACAGAAAAGAAGGTCACTTCAAAGTTTTGTATCAATGGTTTGCAAATGCTCTTTATGTTTTAACATTAAATAAATCAATCTCAAAAGAATGGAAACAGGTGCGTTAATTTGAAAAAAATAATTTTATTTCTACTATTCAGCATTATTTATGCCCAGCAAATAGGCTATGTTTCGGTGGAGCATAATATTTATAACTTTTTACAAAGAATGTCTGCAGAAAAAATCATTGACAATTATAATTCCTTTGAACTACCGAAGTCACGAAATAAAATTGCTGCATATCTAAAAATTATTTACCTGCAAAAAAACAAACTTTCTAAAATCGATCAGCAAAAATTAAAAGATTTTTTAAATGAGTTTGAACTTGATGTTTTCAATTCAACAGATAAATATTTTAAAACCCTTAATTCTGTTTCAAGTAAAAATTATTTTGAGGGCGAAAAGTTTTTTTATTTCAAGAATGACAACAAGGGTAATTCAATATTTATAAACTTATTGGGACAAGCTGAAAGTTTATTTTCAAACAATGGAAATGATTCAAAAAATGCTAACCTTTTTGTTTTTGGTGGTATTTTAAGAGGAACTATTAACGGCAAAATTGGATATTATATAAAAGCAACAAACGGAAAATTTTTTGGAAATAAATCATTGGCACAAGAACAATCTTATTTAAAATACAACTATAAATTTAACCGTAATTCTCAATACCAAACCGCAACCGATTATTTCGATCAAACCGAAGGATATATTACTTATCAGGATAAATCGTTTCAACTTAAACTTGGCCGAGATAGAACCCATATTGGTTATGGAATAAATAAAAATATTTTGGGAGCCAATTATCCTCCGATGGATTATTTAGCTCTTTCTTTTCATTATGATTTTTTTAATTACAAATTCTTATTTGGAAAATTAATGGGAGTAATTTCCAAAAATTACATTTCTTTACCAAAAACAAATATGATCGATAAATTTTTTGTTTATCATAAATTTGGTATTAATTTTTCAAAACAATTTTATTTCTCCTTTGGCGAAATAGTAATTTACTCTTCTCGTACCATCGACTTTTCATATTTAAACCCGTTTAATTTTTTCAAAAGTGCGGAACATTTGAATCAAGACAGAGATAATTCTTTATTATTTTTAAGTTTAGAAAATACTACATTTAAACATTTTAAATTTTATGCAACACTTCTAATTGATGATATCGATTTTTCGAAAATAGGAACGGGATGGTATGGTAATAAAACTGCATTTGATATTGGGCTCTATTCATCGATATTATATAAATTATTACCGCTTGATTTTGAACTTCAATATTTAAGAACCGAGCCTTATGTTTATACGCATCATATTTTTGGAAATAATTATTCGAGCTTGAATTATTCTTTAATTGACCCGATTCAACCGAATAGCAGTATTTTTAATTTTAGATTAAATTATTTTCCTCATCACAGGTTTAATATTTCCATAAATTTTTCAAATTCAGTTTGGGGTAGAAATATTTATGATGTTGAGGGGAATTTAGTTAAAAATTATGGTGGCGGATTTTTAGATGGACATACTACAACGGATAGCGACAAAGTTTCTTTTTTGGATGGAAACCGCTTGTTTACCACTGATATTACAGCAAAATTGAAATATGAGTTTTTAAAGAATTATTTTTTAGAAGTAATTGGAAAATATAGAATTGAACAAAATAATTCGTTTGTTGAAAAAGAGTTTTTCTTTTCTTCGTTAAATTTAAGAGTTAGGATTTAATTTATGCATAAAAATAAATTCAGATTTTTTCTAATACTGCTTGCAACTTTTTTTATTGGCTACCAAACAAATAATTTATTTTCAAAGGATAAATTATTTGACGCAATAAAAAAAATAAATACTGTACTAAAACTAACTTCGGAAAATTATTACAAGGATATAGAACCCGATAAATTATCCGAAGAGGCTATCAAAGGAATGTTTTCTAGTTTAGATCCGCATACAATTTATTTGCCGCCAAAAAAACAAAGAACTGAAAATGAAAAACTAAACGGTAGCTTTAATGGAGTTGGGATTGAATATCAAATAATACAGGATACCCTTACAGTAGTTGCTCCTATGGTTGGAGGGCCAAGTGAACAAGTAGGAATTCGTTCCGGAGATAAGTTTATTAAAATCGGGAATCAATCTTGTATAGGAATTACGCAATCCGAAATTCACCGAAAATTAAGAGGACCAATCGGTTCAAGAGTAGATGTAACCATATTAAGACCTTTCACAAAAGAAATATTGAAATTCGAAATAATTAGAAATAAAATTTCAATACACTCGGTTGTAACAAGTTTTATGATTGACAACAAAACCGGCTATGTAAAATTATCTGGTTTTGCAAAAACTACTACTGCAGAAATGATAACTGCATTAAACTCATTAAGTGAACTTGGAATGGAAAATTTAATCTTAGACTTGCGCAATAATCCAGGGGGATTATTAAGCCAAGCTATAACTTTAACGGATTTATTTATTCCCGGTAATCAAAAAATACTTTTTACAAAAGGAAAAACTAAAGAATCGTTTCAAAATTTTTATTCAATGATAAAAACCAAATACGAAAACATACCATTAATTATATTGATTAACAGAGGGAGTGCTTCGGCCAGTGAAATATTATCCGGCGCTGTTCAGGATTTGGATAGGGGACTAATTGTTGGTGAAACTTCATTCGGTAAAGGATTGGTTCAAAGGGTTTTTGAATTGGAGGATAAATCCGCTATTCGTTTAACGGTTGCAAAATATTTTACTCCTTCTGGTAGAGCTATTCAAAGAGAATTTTCGAATAAAAAAAATTATTATAACAGTGTTCTAAAACGGAAAACAAATTCTGCTGATAATTTTTTACATTCAATAGATACTACGAAAAACGAGCTAAAATATTTAACAAAGAACGGTAGAAAAGTTTTTGGCCGTGGCGGTATAACTCCGGATTATATTATTAAACCCGATTCATTGTCAAAAACCATTGTAAATATACTTATGAAAAATTTATTTTATTTATTTGTTAGGAAAAATTTGGATGAAGATAATTTTATGTTAAAATATTTAACTTTAAATCAATTTATTGCCGAATTTGAAACAGAAAAATCACTTCTTTTTGCTTTTAAATCATTTGTAAAAAAACGAATAAAGGATATTAATTTTAATAATCAAGATATTTCAACATGCAAAAGATATTTGAAAGCCTATTTTGCCAAAGAAAAATGGGGCAAAAAGGCTTGGTATAAAATAGTCCTAAAAAGTGATAATCAATTACAAAAAGGATTAAAATTAATTCCAAAGGCAAAAACAATGTTGGAATCCTAATTTTTTATAAAAAACTTTTTTACTAAATTTGCAACTTGTAAAAAATGGAGTTCAAAAAAATGGAAAATAAAGAAATAAAAGTTTTTCCCTACTTAGATATGTTTCCTGAAATTCATAAAACAGCATTTATTGCTTCGGGAGCCAAAATTATTGGTGATGTAAAAATTGCTGAAGAAGTTAGTATTTGGTACAATACAGTTTTACGTGGCGACGTACATTATATAAAGATCGGAAAATTTTCAAATGTTCAGGATTGTAGCA
>CAZCBD010000143.1:0-7041 GCA_964496755.1 uncultured Melioribacteraceae bacterium | reverse complement strand
TCGAACCCGTACTCTTTGCCGTGAAAGGGCAACGTGTTAACCAATTACACCAACAGGCCTAAAACAATAAAGAAAAAAGCCTGAAAAAAATCAGGCTTTAGTGACCCGTACGGGACTCGAACCCGTACTCTTTGCCGTGAAAGGGCAACGTGTTAACCAATTACACCAACGGGCCAAAGAGGGTGAGAGATGGGACTTGAACCCACGACCTTCTGGGCCACAACCAGACGCTCTAACCAACTGAGCTACACCCACCATCTAAGTTGTACGCCAGAAAGGACTCGAACCTTTAACCTACGGCTTAGAAGGCCGTTGCTCTATCCAGTTGAGCTACTGGCGCATACTCTCAAAACTTTTAGAACATTAAATAAATCTTTACGTCGGGGCGGCAGGATTCGAACCTGCGACCTCCTGCTCCCAAAGCAGGCGCGCTAACCGGACTACGCTACGCCCCGATATACCATACCAATAGCATTAAAAACGAGACTTAAAACTTATAATTATTTTTTTTAATTGTCAACATTTTACTGTAATTTAATTTATAAATTAAATTATTATTTTTATTTTTTATATTTTTGAGTTTTTAATGTCATTATCCAAATTTATTGCAAACAGGTATATTTATTCGAAAAAAAAAATGGGCTTTTTCTCGGTTTTTTCGATTATTACTATTTCCGGTATCGCATTGGGAGTTTTTGTTTTAATTCTATCTTTAACGGTTTTGGATGGCTATGATAAAATAATCTCCGACAAGATTTACAGCTTTAATTCCCATTTAAAAATTTCCGCTTTCGGCAATAATGACTTACCTAATAACTCTGAAATTGAAGACACCATAAAAAAAACTATTGGAAACGATTTTGTTTCTATGAAAAGGTTTGTTGAAAAAGGAGTAATTATAAAAAAAAACAATAAACTCCTCCCTCTTTTATTTCATGGCTTGGATTTATCAGGCAATAAATCTTACATATCAAAATACATTATTAATGGAAATTTCTTGAATAGTAATAAAAAAAATGAAATTATAATCGGAAAAGCTTTAGCAAAAAGATTAAACATAAAAGTAGGCGATGAAATTATTTTATATTCAGTTAACTCAAAAAACATTTCACCTTTTTCTATAAATTCTATGGTTGATAAGTTTAAAGTATCCGGAATTTTTAAAAGTGGAATGGCCGCATACGATGATCAAATTATTTATACTTCATTAATTACGGCACAGAATTTCTTTCAGCTAAACAACAAAATCTCGGGATACAATATTAGAATTAGTGATATAAGTAAATTGAAATTTTACAAAACCAAGCTTACGAAAATATTAAATTACCCGTATTATCCGCGCACAATGTTCGATATACACAGACAAATTTTCACATGGATTAAACTTCAAAAAAAACCAATACCAATTGTTCTGGGATTAATTATTCTTGTAGCTATTTTTAATATAATTTCCACTTTGCTTATTATGATTTTGCAAAGATTAAAAGACATTGGCATATTCAAAACATTAGGTATGAATAAAAAATCCATTAGGAAAATATTTGTTTTTGAAGGATTAGCCCTTGCAATAATAGGAATCATTATTGGAGATGTTTTGGCTCTTGCTTTAAGTTTTATTCAAATTAAATTCGAAATTATTAAAATTCCTGCTAAAATTTATTTTATTTCAGATGCACCAATTTATATTAATTGGGTAAATTATTTCCTTGTTAGCATGTTTGCATTAATCTTTTCGTACCTTGCCGCATTAATTCCAGCTCGGATTGCTGCAAATTATTTACCAATAAAATCATTGCGATTTAAATAATGTTAGAAAATTTTATTGCATATCGTTATTTAATTTCAAAAAAAGAAATAAACTTCATTTCTATTATTTCTTTGATTTCTTTTTTGGGAATTACAATTGGAGTAGCGGCACTTGTAATTGTAATTTCAGTCTTTAATGGTTTCGGTTCTTTAGTAACAAATCGTTTAATCAGCTTTGACCCGCATTTACGAATTATTTGGAATAATACAAATAATCAATCGAAAAATGAATTGGAAAAACTTCTTGATTCTGATAGCCAGATTATCTTTGCAGAAGATTTTGCAGAAAATAAAATTATCCTAACAGGTAATTCACAATATAAATTAGTTAATTTTAAAGGGATTAGAAATTCACACTCCAACTGGGGAATAAAAACCGCAATAAAAACAGGAAAATTCCCCCGATATAAAAACGGAACAATCCCTGAAATTTTAATTAGCAGATATATAGCCGGACAATTATCGGTTTTTATGGGCGATACCATTACAGTAACAAATTTTTCGGAAGTTGAACATTCCCTTTTAGGATTTGCTATTCCTCGTTCTTTTAATTTTAGAATTTCCGGAATTTTTTCAACCAACAACCTTGAATATGACGGCAAATATGCTTTTGTCGAATTTAATACCTACAATAAATACGGTGATATTAAAAATGCAATAACCGGCAAAGAAATTCGATTAGAAAAACCCGATTATGCTGAAATACTTAAGCAAAAATTACAACACATATTTCCTGAAAATGAATACCAAACTTGGTTTGATTTACATAACGATTTGTATATTGTAATGGAAATTGAAAGATGGGCGGCATTTTTAATTTTAGCTTTAATAATAGCAGTAGCAACTTTTAATATTCTCGGTTCACTTTCTATGACGGCACTCGAAAAGAAAAAGGATATTGCAATTTTAAGATCCTTAGGTTTCACAAAAAAATCTGTTTCTAAAATCTTTCTTAGGCAAGGATTGCTAATCGGAATTTCCGCTACACTACTGGGATTGGTTGTTGGTTTAATAATTTGTTGGCTGCAAATTGAATTTAAATTTTATTCACTTGATGCTTCTCAATTTATTATTGATTCAATACCCGTAGAAATAAATTTTTTTGATCTTATTTATATATCTTTCGCTTCGGTATTACTTACTTTTTTTGCTTCACTGTATCCTGCAAAAAAGGCAATTAAAACATCAATAATTGACGCCATTAAATGGGAGTAGTATGAATTCAATTATTAAAGATTCAATTATTAAAGCTAAAAATATTTCAAAAACTTTTAGTCTGGATAACAGTAAAAAATTAAAAATACTTGATAACGTTTCGCTTGAAATTGAACCCGGAGAAATAACTGTAATTATTGGAGCTTCCGGAGCAGGAAAAAGTACATTACTGCATATTTTAAGCGGACTGGATAAACCTGATACCGGTAAAATTCTAATTGACAATCAAAATATTTTAATGTTAAACGATTTAAAGTTATCCTCTTTTAGAAATAAAAATATAGGTTTTGTTTTTCAATTTCATCATTTGCTCCCTGAATTTACCGCATTGGAAAATTGTGCAATCCCATTATTAATAAAAGGAGATAAAAAAAATATTGCATATAAAAAAGCCACCGAAATTTTAACCGATTTTGGCTTAGCCAATAGATTAAACGAAAAACCGGCAACACTTTCAGGAGGCGAACAACAACGCATTGCAATTGCACGGGCAATTATAAACAATCCGAAAATTGTTTTTGCCGATGAACCTACAGGTAATCTGGATTCAAAAAACAGCGAAGAAATTCATCAAATGTTTTTGGATTTGAAAAAAAAATATAATCAAACTTTTTTAATTGTAACACACAACAAAGATTTAATGAAACTTGCCGATAGAGTAATTGAAATAAAAGACGGAATATTAATTTAGAATTAAAATATTTTAGAAACTTTTATTTATTAATTTCGCTTTCAAGTCTTTGTAAAACTAAATTTTTATAATCATCTAAGTTCTTGCCGTAAAGTCTTATTCCTGCTGCATTCATATGTCCCCCGCCCCCAAATTCCGCGGCAATTTTATTTACTGCTATTTTCCCACGAGAACGTAAACTAATTTTAAAGCCGTCTTTTAATTCAAAAAAGAGTACTCCAATTCTAACACCCCTAATCGTTAAACATAAATTCACAAATCCATCCACTTCTGTTTCATCCGAACCGACTCTATTTAGCAATGCCTGTGTTATTGTCATGTAAGCAATTTTCTTACTTTGGGTTAACTCGATATTAGATAAAGCAACTCCCAAAAGTTTCGTTTTGCTAAAATTATTTTGTTCATAAATCTGCTCATAAATATATTGAGGATTGGCGCCGGCTTTCAATAACGCGGCCACAATTAAATGAGTTTCCGGTGTAGTTCTATCAAATCTAAACGAACCGGTATCAGTCATAATTGCAGCATAGATTTTTTCAGCTATGCTTTTGGATAATTCTTCGTTAAAATGATCAATGAATATTTTATATATAATTTCACCGGTTGAAGAAAATGCGGGATAAATTAGTTCATGATTTGCAAAATGCTCGGGGTATTCATGATGATCGATGCAAACTTTTATTGCTGTTGTTTTTTGCAAAATATTTGACATTGAAACCGTACGTTGATAATTGTTTAAATCAACAACAATTAATACATCCGTTGTTAAAATAATTTTGTTATGCTGCTCGGGTTCATATTTTTCAATTAAATTTCTATTATCCAAGAATGATAAATAATAAGGAGTATTATCATGATTTATAATTTTAATATTTTTTCTTTTTGCAATTAAAAACTCGGCAATAGCTAAGGCAGAACCAATTGCATCAGCATCCGGATTAACATGAGTTGTAATAACAAAATTTTGATTTGTATCGATTAAATTTTTGAGTAATTGGAATTGCTTAATCATTAATATCCTTTTAATAAATGAAGTACAAAAATAAAAATATTAATCATTAAATGCAGTTTGAGGAACTTCAATAATAGCAACTGTTCCTACCCCCTCCTCACTTTCAATAATAAAATTTATATTCATTTTATCGGCTAATTGTTTGCAAAGATGCAAACCGATACCCGTACCCGTTTCATTTTTTGTGCCTTGTGTTGATTTATTAGAATATAAATCGAATATCCTTTCCAGTTTCTCACTTGATATTCCCTTGCCGGTATCAGAAATCAAAAGCTTGCAAATATTTCCTATGCAAGAGTATGAAAATTGAATTTCGCCGTTTGTTTCCGTAAACTTTATTGAATTTGAAAAACAATTTCTAATTATTACCGATAGCATAGTCCTATCAGCATAACAGGTTAAATCTTTTTGAATAAAATTAGTAACATTTATTCTTTTGCTTTTATAAAGCTCAGCAAATTGAAAAATACAATCGGAAATTATTTCAAATAAATTTATTTCTTCAATAAACGGTTTAATATCATTTTGTTGAATCCTAGCCCAATTTAAAAGATTTTCCAAAAGATTAAATGTATTGGTAGAAGTTTTGAATATTTTATCACCAATTTCTTTTACTTCATTTTTTGTGAGAGTCCGATAATCTGTTTTTAGAATTTCACCAAATCCAATTAAGGCCATAAAAGGGCTTCTTAGATCGTGAGACAATGCTGAAAACAATGTATTCTTATCCGCATTTATTTTTTCCAATTCTTTCTGATATCTCCTGAGAGTTAAATGCGTTTTTATTCTAATAATTACTTCTTCTTTTTGAAACGGTTTTGTAATAAAATCTACAGCTCCACTCTCAAAACCTTTAATTTTATTAGATATATCTCCTAATGCACTCATAAAGATTATTGGAATTTTAGATGTCTTAGGATTTGATTTAATAAGCCTTGCCGTATCATAACCATCAAGTTCCGGCATAATTACATCAAGCAAAATTAAATTCACTTCCTTTTCTTTCAGCAAATCAATTGCCGATTTACCATCAGATAAAAGATATAAATCAAATTCCTCTGAAAGAACATTATACAATAAACTTAGATTTGTCGGTTCGTCATCAACAACCAATATTCTGGATTTAGAGTTCATAATTCCCATCTTTTGCTATTTTAATAAGATAGTCTTTTAGGTCTTTAATTTTGAAAGCTTTTGCAAGAGTTTTTATTTTAGCAAGCATCTTGTATTCTTTGAAATCATCATCTGTAAATTTTCCGAGATAATCAAATATACTTTTAATATCTCCGATTGTAGCAAATTCATAAAACACTCTAAATTGTTCTTTAGAAATTAATTTAGCTTCGCTATCGACTTTGTTTTTTTGTATCTCAAATTCGGATAAATCTTTTGGGTCTTCATAAATCCAACTTATCTGCAAAGCTTTTTCAATTTCCGAAAAAAGTTTTGATGTAATAATTGGTTTTGTTAAATAAGTAATTGCTCCTAGGTCCATAATAATTCTTTTTATTTTAGAATCAATAACCGCCGAAATAATAATAACAACCGGTTTTTTTGTAAATTCAAGTTTATTAAACTCTTTTAAGAAACCGATACCGTCAATATCCGGCATCATTATATCTAATAAAATTAAATCTATCTTTTCTCTCTGACAAATTTTCAATCCTTGCGAAGCAGTTTCAGCCAAAAACACTTTAAAGCCGGTTGGTTTTAAAATATTCTCCAATAATTTTCTGTTGCATTGATCATCTTCAATAACTAAAACACTATATTTCTCTTTATTTTGAACACCGACAATTTTCTTTCTATTTTTATTATCATCACTTTGCGAAATTTTTTCTAACGATAGATCAAAATAAAAAACACTTCCTTTCCCAAACTCACTGATAACTTTAAGTTCGCCTCCCATCATACTTACCAACCTTTTGCTAATGGCCAACCCCAAACCGGTTCCGTCATTTTTAATTGTTCCGGTTTCGCCTTGAATAAACGGAGAAAATATTTTATCAATAATCTCGGGTCTTATACCAATACCACTATCTGAAACCAAGAATCGTATTTTTTTTCCGACCGGTTCTACAGTAAGATTTACAAAACCCTCTTCGGTAAACTTGATGGCATTGCTCAACAAATTAAACAGCACTTGAACTAAATATCTATCATCACATTTAACAAACTTGGGTAAGTCAACAGAAGTAACTAAATTAAAATCCAAATTCTTTTGCTCGGCCTTAATTCTAACAGTTCCGGCAACAGTTTGCAAAAGTTTATTTAATTCAACAGTATTTAAATTTAATGTTAATTTTTGAGTTTCAAT
>CAZCBD010000142.1:0-7107 GCA_964496755.1 uncultured Melioribacteraceae bacterium | reverse complement strand
AATCAAAATATAAAATTGAGTAATGTTTTCGGATTGAAAATCGATTCATTAAATTTTCTAACAGATTTTGTTAATTCATCACTTTCAAATGCCACAGCGTATTCTGTGGAACGCATTAATCCCAATTGGCAATCGAATTACTCGGGTAATTGGGGGAGTTGCAATTTAAAAGAAGGTTCTACACCTTGGAAGCAAAACAGCATTTATTTTAATGATAAAATTAGCAGTCGGCAAATTGAAATTTTGCCTAATCCTTTTTACCCCGATAAATTAGCAAGCGCAAAAATTAAATATAACTTTACGGGCGAGGATTTACAATTAACCCTAAAAGTGTTTGATATTAAGGGGAGGTTAATTAGAAACATGGAAAATGGGAAGCCGATTGCTAATAAAGGAATTTTATTTTTTGACGGAAAGGATTCGAATGGTGGCCGATTGAAAAGGGGAATGTATATTTTATATTTTGAAATTATTGATAATTTTAATCACAAAAAAAATGTTATAAAAAAAATTATTGTAATAGGATAAGCTCCGCTTTTAATTGCGGAGCTTGCAATTAATTTTTATTATGATTTAATCAAAAACAATTCGGTTTGTGGTTCCGAAATAAATTCACAACCATTTTTAGTTACAACAACTTCTTCCTCAATAGTTGCAATACCGAAGCCATCAATTGTCAAGCGGGGTTCAATAGTATAAACCTGTTGCTCTTCAATTTTAAGAAATGGAAGATTTCCGTATCTTTCCCACTTAGGTGCAAGCAATCCGCCGCCATCGTGAGCAGCTAAGCCAACTTGGTGGCCAAGTGCATGCGGATATTCTGAATAACCATTATTAACAATGTGATCACGTGATATTTTATCAAGTTCCCAACCTTCCAAACCGGGCTTTAGAGCTTCGGCTGCCTTATGTACAGATTCTTTTATTACACGAAAACCACGCAAAACTTCTTCGGGAGCTTCGGTTTCATCGTCTTTCAACATATACCAAGTTCTTTGTAAGTCGGAACAATAGCCATTGATTTTAACTCCAAAATCCAAGTTCACCACATGACCTTTTTCAATAACTCTATCGGTTGGTCCGCTATGTGCTCCGGCGCTTTCGGGTCCGGTAAAAACGGCAGGACAATGTTCAGGGTCCCATGCAAGTTCATAACCTTTTTCAGAGCACAGATTTAAAACAAAATTTGCAATTTGTTTTTCTGTCATTCCGGCTTTCATGTAGTTTGTAACTTCATCATAAATGGCTAAAGTTTCTTTTGCAGCTTTTTTCATGATTTCAATTTCTGCTTCTGATTTTCTTCCGCGCAAAGACATTACAATTTCTTCCGATGAAATGAATCTATCAACATAGGGAGTGTTTTTCAAAATATTACAAAGCTCTAAATACATTCCATGTGTTAAACCGTCGGCAAGGGTTGAATCTTTGGCAAAGTTTAATGCAATTTTATTCGGGTCAAAGTGTTTGATAGTTTCAATTAAGTCATTATTAATTGACTTAAGATAAGGTTTAATAGTTTTGAAAGTATCTACAGTTTTCATATTGGCTTCTTCTAATGAGCCGATAATAGCAATGGATTCGCCCGTTTTGGTTAATATAAAAGCTGAATGCCAAGTGGCTCCCGTGCCTACAATCATCTCCATCATAGGGTCAATGATATTTCCAGTTTCTCTTACAAAAGTAATCCACATGTCAATATCTTTTTCTTTCAGAATCTGAAATGCTTGTTGCTGTTTGGCAAGTATTAGTTCTCTATTCATATCTTTTCCCTTTAGTTAAGTCTTGAAATTGAGGCAAACTTACTTATATTTTTTTTTTGAATTCAATTTTATTCGATAATAAAATAATTGTAAATTTAAACCTCAATTCACTAAGCACAGGGGAAAGATATGAAAAAAACAATAATTTTATTTTTAATTATTTTTTTCGGGTTAGTTTCAAATGCCGGAGTAAAATTTTTAACACAACCTTCCTTATCGCCTGATGGCAAAACAGTATATTTCAGTTACGAGGGGGATATCTGGAAATTCAATACTGTTACAAAAAATGTTTTTCGTTTAACTGCTTTGGAAGGCATTGAATCAAATCCGATTCCTTCGCCCGATGGTAAATGGCTTGCTTTTTCGGGTAGAGAAGAAGGGAATGCAAATGTCTATATTTTACCGTTAAATGGTGGTAAGATTATTCAACTAACCTATAATGATGCTAATGATTTAGTTGAAAGTTGGTCTTGGGATTCAAAGAAAATTTATTTCACTTCAAATCGCTTTAACACGATTACTTCTTTTTCGGTAAGTCTTTTGGGTGGAACACCGAAAAGATTGTTTGCAGGATTTTTTAACAGAATCCATAATTTAATTCCCGACCCGAACGGAAGTAAATTTTATTTTAACGAAACATTGGAAAGTATCGGATATGCTTCACGAAAAAGATACAAAGGTGATTACAATCCCGATATAAAATCATTTGATATTAAAACAAAGGAATTCAAAAAACTGACTAAATATGATGGCAAAGATTTATGGCCTACGATTGACAAAAAGGGGAATCTGTTTTTTGCAAGTGATGAAGCAAATGGCGAATATAATTTATATACATTTAAAAACGGTGTTAAAAGCCAACTAACTGATTTTAGTACCTCAATTGGTCATCCATTTGTAAATGTTGATGGCACAAGGATTATTTTTGAAAAGGATTATTCATTATTTCTTTACGATGTAAGAACCGAAAAATATTTTGAACTTGAAATACCTATTCCAACTAAATCAAAACTAACAATCAACCGGAATTTTTCAACAAGCAATAAGATCACAAACTTTGATGTTTCCAGTGATAACAAAAAAATTGCTTTTGTTTCCAGAGGTGTTTTATTTGTATCTGATATTGAAGGTAAGTTTATAAAAAAAATAAAAACCGAAAAAAATGAAAGAGTTGTTGAAGTAAATTGGTTAAAAGACAATAAATCATTACTTTTTACGCAAACTAACAAAGGGTGGAAAAATTTATTTTTTATAGACTTAAAAAACGAATCGAAACAAAAGCAAATAACAAATGTTGAAAAAAATATTCGTTCCATTACATTTAATAAAGATAAGACGAAAGCTTTATATTTATGCGGACGCGATGAATTACATTTGTTGAATCTTAAAAATTATGATGATGAAATAATTGTGAAAGATGAATTTTGGGCACTAAATTCAACGCCGGCATATTTTTCACCAAATGGAAAGTATATTGTTTATAATGCCATTAGGGATTTTGAAGAAGACATTTTTGTTTATGAGATAGATTCGAAAAGAATAATGAACATAACTAAAACGGGAGTGAGCGAATCTTCTCCGGTTTGGTCACCTGATGGCAAATATATTTATTTTGCCTCCGACAAGTTGAACCCAACTTATCCTAGAGGACCTAAAGATGTTGATATTTTTAGAATACCGTTGCAAAAATTTGATAAAGAATTTAAATCGGATTACTATTGTAAATTATTTTCTGAAAAGAAAAAAACGGCTAAAGATAAATCTCCTAAAGAATCATCAAATACTAATATAAGTATTGATTATTCTGATTTGAATAAAAGGTGGGAAAATGTTGTCGGACTTCCTTTAAATCAATATTCACCCGTTGTTGTTATGCAAAACAAAAAGCAAGTTTTACTTTTTGCATCTTCACATGATGGCAAGGGTATGTCGCTATGGAAAAAAACATTTACAAAATTTGATCGTCCTAAAACCGAAAAAATACAGGGCTCGAATAGAGCTTCTCTAAACTTGGTTGTTAATGAAAAAGCCATATATACCTTAGCAGGCGGAACAATAGCAAAAATTAACTTACAACAAAATAAAATCAAAAAAATAAACATTAGTTACAATTTCGAAAAAAACCTGAAAGAAGAATTTGATCAGATGTTTTATGAAACATATGCCAATGTAAGTGAAAATTTTTATGATGAAAAATTTCATGGTGAAAATTTTGAAGCAATAAAAAATCATTACAAACAATTTTTACCGTTCGTTACGAATAGAAACGATTTGCGCAGGTTGCTTAGAGATTTACTTGGTGAGTTAAATTCTTCCCATCAAAATTTTTATTCGAACGGACCGGAAGAAAAAGTGTATTATTCAGTAAAATCAGCTGCAACGGGAATTTTGTTTGATAATGATAAACCTTATTCCGTCAAGAAAATCATTAAATTTTCACCTGCTGATAAATCACATATTAATTTAAAGACAGGTGACTTGTTAGTTGCTGTAAACGATGTGCGGATTGACTTTAAGAAAAACAGAGAAATGTATTTCAATTTTGCAAAACTACCGGATGAATTGAAGTTAACTTTTAAAAGAGGTAAAGATTACTTTAATATTAAAATACATCCAACCACTACTCGTTCAATCTATTCTAAATTATATAATGAATGGGAAGAAAATAATCAAAAGTATATTGACAAAAAAAGTAATAATAAAATCGCTTATATCCACATGAAAGATATGGGTGGAAATGAACTGGAAAAATTTATTGTCGAAATTACAAATGAATTACATTACAGAGACGGATTAATTTTAGATTTGCGATATAACAATGGTGGAAATGTACACAATGATGTATTGCAGTTATTGAGTCAAAGAGCTTATACAAAATGGAAATACCGTGAAGGGAAATTTGCAGTTCAACCTAACTTTACGCCTGCAGATAAACCTATTGTTCTTTTGATAAATGCCCAATCGTTAAGTGATGCCGAAATGACCGGTGCCGGATTTAAGGAATTGAAATTGGGTGATATTGTTGGAACCGAAAGCTACAGATGGTTAATTTTTACATCCGGTGGTAGGTTAGTAGATGGTTCAAGCTACAGATTGCCTTCGTGGGGATGTTATTATTTGGATGGAAAAGATATTGAATTTGAAGGTGTGAAACCGGATTATTATGTTGATAAAAATTTTGTCGATAGAATTGAAAATAAAATGCCTCAGCTTGATAAGGCAATTGAGCTGATTCTGAAAAAAATTAATCATTAATTTTAGCCCCGTTTTACGGGGCTTTTTTTATTTTAATATTGAATATTTTAAAATCAAACGCATTATGCGATTATATCGTTACAGTAAAAGGTTCATTTCGGTTTTAAATTATTTTTTCGTTTTTTTGAGGACAAAAATTTTGGGAGTTAAATGAAAGTAGGCTTTATTTCAAGTGAAGTTGTTCCGTTTGCTAAGACCGGTGGATTAGCAGATGTTTCAGGGGCTTTACCGAAAGCACTTTTTAAATTGGATTGTGATGTAAAAATATTTTTACCCAAATATGATTGTATTATTGCATCAAAATTCAAATTACGAAAACTTTTTAAACATCAATCATTTGAAATAAAAATCGGATTCAAATATTTTCGCTGTAGTTTTTTTACATGCAAATATCCGGGAACTAATATAGATGTGTATTTTATAGGCCAAGAAGATTTATTTAATAAAGGGAAATTATATTCGGAAGATAATGATGAGCCTATTCGATTTATTTTTTTCCAAAAAGCTGTAATTGAGTTAATGCAACTCTTAAAATGGGCACCGGATATAATTCACTGTAATGATTGGCAAACGGGGCTTATACCGTTTTATATTAAAAATCATTATTCGTGGGATAGGCTTTTTGAAAAAACAAAAACACTTTTCACCATTCATAATATTGGTTATCAGGGAACTTTTGAAATTTCAGATTTAATTAATAATGAATTTCCCGATGAGTTTTTTAATCCAATTTCAGGAGCGGAATATTTCGGGAAGGTTAGTTTTTTGAAAGCCGGTTTAATTTTTTCTGATATGATTAGTACGGTTAGCAAAACTTATGCAAAAGAAATATTGACTCCGGAATATGGAAATGGAATGGAAGGTGTTTTGCAATCTCAAAAAAATAAGCTGACCGGAATAGTTAATGGAGTTGATTACGAAGTTTGGAATCCTGAAATAGACCCGAGTATCCCGTTCAATTACAATTTGAAAACAGTATCATTAAAAGTTAAAAATAAACAGTATTTGTTAAAAGAATTGAATATGAATTTTGATAAAAACTTACCTTTAATCGGAATGATTTCTCGGGTTGTTTCCCAAAAGGGGTTTGATATTTTAGCAGATGCGGTTAAATACTTAGTTAAATTACCGGCTAAGTGGGTGATTCTTGGAACAGGCGATAAAAAATATGAAGATAAAATAATTGATATTGCACAACAGTATCCGGATCATTTAAAAGCAAATTTATTTTATAATGATGAATTGGCGCATATAATTGAAGCTGCAGCAGATATTTTCCTGATGCCCTCGAAATATGAACCTTGCGGGTTAAATCAAATATATTCACTGAAATATGGTACCATTCCTGTGGTACGAGCGGTTGGGGGACTTGAGGATACGGTTTTGGATTGGGACGAAAACATTAGAACAAAAAAAGGTAACGGATTTAAATTTAAGGAATACAATTCGTTTGAACTTTATTTTTCCGTTAAAAGAGCAATTATGACTTTTCAGAATAAAAGAGATTGGCAACGGTTAGTTGAAAATGCGATGAGTAAAGATTTTTCGTGGGATAAAAGTGCGAAAGAGTATTTAAAACTTTATAAAAAAATGAAAGATTAGATTTATTTATTTTTGATCTTTATAATTTTCTTTAACTGTAGAATTATTTTTTTTGAATATTTAAGATTTTTTTCTTGTAAGGCTTCATCGATTTTTGTTTGGTTCCAAAAAATTCTTTTATGCCAATTAATAAAGTTAATTGTATCGTTTTTAATTAATAAAATTAGAGCTAGGGTTAATTCAAATTCAACAATTAGTAAAAAAAACAAAAATAATATTTTAGTAAAAAGAGAACTTGTTTTTAATATTACTCCAATTAATTCAAGATTAAAATAATTTACACAAAACGAAATTAAAACAAATATTAAAAACAGAATTAATAAAATACCATATTTATTTAAAGTTTTATTCATTGAAAGTATTGCGGGCACAAGGCCCGCTAATTTTAGTTAGTAATTAAAATATTATTCTTTTTGTTTACATCGGGGATATGTGAATCACCCAATATTATTTTTTTTATTTTTTTCTTTTTACCTAGTTCTAATACAAC
>CAZCBD010000141.1:0-7370 GCA_964496755.1 uncultured Melioribacteraceae bacterium | reverse complement strand
TTAATTGAACATCCCTCTCCCCCTTTTCGGTTGAAAAATTAATACAAATTAATTTTCTGTTAGCTAATACAGAAAAATCCCCTAAAAGTTTTACTTTTGTCTTAAATGACGAAACATATTTACCATTTAAATCAAAAATTTTTACCCGGTTTGTCAATGCCTCGGAGACATACAACTTATTCTTTATAATTGCCATACCCATTGGCATTTTCAATTCTCCGGGGCCATCACCTTTATTGCTTATATTCCTGATAAACTTCCCGTTTTTATCATATACTTTTATTTTACAATCAAAGAAATCCAATACATATAAATTGTTATTTATATCCTGACTAATTGCCGATATCTTACCGAAAATATAATTTTCATCTTCACCATCACCTCCAATTTCACATTCCTTTTTAAAAGATATCCTTGCATTCACAGATTCTTTACTTTTGTTATAAATATTTTCTACATTTTTTGTTTGTGAAAAAAGAAATATTGCTGAACTTACTATTAACACAAAAAGTATAATTACTTTTAACATATATCGTCTCGCATACAATTTTAATTTAATCGAAGCCAAGAATAATTTTGTTAAATCTTATTCACATATTCAATGAATATAAATCTGCAATCAGTATTTTTATTATATTTTCAGAAATCAATGTTCTTTTACAATAACACGAAATCACATTTTAACTTCAGCTTTTATAATTTTTAACTTTATGAATTTTCCTAAATCCAATTTCCTTTGCCTATTTATTGTCAGATTAAAGCCATAAAAATGACAATTTAGTTTAAAAAAAAGGCAACAAATGTCAAGCGATAATGCAATTTTTTTTTGAGATTTATTTTTTTGATGTTGAATAGTTTAAGATTAAAATTCACAAATACAAAAAAAATATACTTTAGCCCTAAATAACTTGGGATTGTATTTGTTAACCAACCTAATTACTATTTCCAGTCTTTACAAAACAAAATTATCAACAGCTTTAGCTAAAGATTCAATATCCAAAACCTTTTTAGCAATTTTTAATTCAATCACCGAAGCAGGCATTGAAGGTAAAATAGCCGTAGCAGGGTCTTGTGCAAAAACAACACCTCCTGCAGCATTAACATAACCGGAGCCAATAGTACCGTCTCTCCCCATTCCGGTTAAAACTATTCCCAAAGTATTTTTACCGAATATTTTTGAAACACTTTTAAACAAAGGATCGGCCGAAGGTTTAACAAAATTTTCAGGAGGAGTATCAATTAAATTTATCTTTTTTGTTTTAGAATCAACAATCATATGCACCTCTCCCGGAGCCAAATAAATATTGCCGGGCTTTATTTCTTCACCTTCCTTCCCTAAACATACATTCATATCCGTAACTTCCTGAAGTTTTTCAGGAAAATTTTTTAACATCCAAGAAGGACCATGCAGAACAATAAAAAAAGCAGCTTTTTTTGTTGATTTCAAATTTTTGAAAAAATAAGTTAAAGTTTGAGGTCCACCGGTACTAGTTGCAATACAAACTCCATAAAAATCCAGCAACTCAGTCACCTCTTCTTCAACATCAAAATCATAATCAATTGAAAAAGTCTTTCGATTTAAACAATTACCCAAACGTAAAAGTACTTCATCACGATAAATCGGCTTAGTAATATAATCATCCGCCCCGGCATTTAATGCCTTATCACATGCTTCCCGTGAAGAAAGAGCTGTAATCATAATAATTGCAGGAGCAGGAATAACATTGCGACGAATATATTTAATCAATTCAAGCCCATCCAATTCCGGCATCATCCAATCCGTTAATACAGCATCAAATTTTATTTTGCTTACTAATTCTTTGGCTTCTAAACCGTTTGTAGCAATCTCTATTTCATAATTTTGTTTTGCTAGAATTTTTTTTAATAGAATCCTACTTGAAGTATCATCTTCAACAATTAAAACTTTCATAATAACTCTAAATAAATTTTACATATAATATAAAAAACAAAATAGTATTTCACCTTGAACCTTTTAACTCAAAAAAATCGCCACGCTCTTTTGTGGTAATTTTAATTTTATTTTCCGAAATCAACATACCGATTTCCTTCAAAATCACCGATTTAGAATTTAATGTCATATGTTGCAAATCATCTATTGTACAAGGGCGCCTCGAAATTATAGCCATTATTTTTTCTTTCACCTTTTCCGATGCTAAATTATTTTCTTTTGAATAATCAAATTTCGCAATTACTTCTGCTGTAAGTGGCAAAAATAACTTCGCAATTTCTTCCAATCTTTTTTTTGCCATTGGTTGAACCCAACTTTCCGTACCCGGCCTATCTAAAGTATTTAATTGTACTCTTTCAGGATTTATCTTTTTTGCAGCATCAACAAGTAACATTAATTCTTCATGGGAATCATTAAACCCGGGAATTAAAAAAATCTCCAGCCACATTCTGGAATTATAATTCCTATTAAAATTAATTAAGCCTTGAATTATTTTAGCTTGAGATAAATTGCTTTTTCCGCGATTAATTTTTTTAAAAACATTTTCGGAAACTGCATCCAGCGACGGAAGAATCAAATCAACATCCTTAATTTCTTCACATAAATTTGAATCAGTTAATAAAGTACCATTTGTGATTAAAGCTAGTTTATATTGCGGAAAATTCAATTTAATAAAACTAATAATTTTCCCTATTCCCGAATTTAAAGTGGGTTCGCCTGCCCCTGAAAAAGTAATAATATCAATATCTTGCCGTTCCGAAAAAAAATCTTTTAATTCTAAAATGATTTCATCAATGGGGATATATTCTTTTCTTTCGGAAGTCAAATTTGTTGTACGTCCGGTTTCACAATACACACAATTTAGTGAACACACTTTAAAAGGAACTAAGTCAACACCTAACGACTTTCCCAATCTTCTTGACGGAACAGGTCCGAACAAATATTTATAATCCATTTAAACTCTTTTTTTTAAGTTAAAAATAATAAAATACGTAAAAACAAAAATTTAAAATTTAATTGACACTCCTATTGTAATACCAACTTCAACAAAATATAATCGATTGAATTTACTTCACTAAATTAATAAGTTTAAAGATTAGATTTCCAATAAAAAAAGAGGTAAAAAATGACAACAATAGTAGATGTATTAGGTCGTGAAATACTGGATTCAAGAGGCAACCCAACCGTAGAGGTTGAAGTTTTACTTGAATCGGGAATAATTGGAAGAGCCGCTGTTCCAAGCGGAGCATCAACCGGTGAGCACGAAGCTGTTGAATTACGCGACGGAGATAAAGAAAGATTTTCAGGCAAAGGTGTTTTAAATGCTGTTGACAATGTGAATAATAAAATTGCAGACGAATTAATAGATTGGGATGCAACAGATCAGGTCGGTATCGATCACTTTTTATGTGAACTTGACGGCACACCAAATAAATCCGTATTAGGAGCAAACGCAATTTTGGGAGTCTCTCTTGCAGTAGCAAAAGCGGCTGCAGAAACTTTAGGTTTACCTTTATACAGATACATTGGCGGAACTAATGCACGCGTGCTTCCTGTTCCAATGATGAATATAATCAACGGTGGCAGCCATGCGGATAATACTGTCGATTTTCAGGAATTTATGATTATGCCTCACGGTGCTTCTTCTTTTGCCGAATCTTTAAGAATGGGCACGGAAACTTTTCATGCTTTGAAATCGGTTTTAAAATCAAAAGGTTACAGCACCTCGGTTGGTGACGAAGGCGGTTTTGCCCCAAATCTAAAATCCAATGAAGAAGCTATTGAAACAATCTTGGAAGCAATTAACAAAGCCGGATACAAAGTTGGTGATGAAATTTCAATTGCAATGGATGTGGCTTCAAGTGAAATGTTTTTGAAGGATGAAAAAGTTTATGAATTTTTTAAATCGGACAAATCAAAAAAATCAAGCGATGATATGATTAAAGTGTACCAAGACCTTGTAAATAAATATCCGATAATTTCTATTGAAGACGGTTTAGATGAAAACGATTGGGAAGGTTGGAAAAATCTAACCGATGCTCTTGGCGATAAAATTCAACTTGTTGGCGACGATTTATTTGTAACCAACACTGCAAGACTTGCCGAAGGAATTGATAAAAGTATTGCCAATTCTATTTTAATTAAATTAAATCAGATAGGTACTTTAACTGAAACCTTGGAAGCCATTGAAATGGCAAAACTGGCAGGATACACTTCCGTTATTTCTCATCGCTCGGGTGAAACCGAAGATGTTACATTAGCCGATGTTACAGTTGCCACAAATGCCGGCCAAATTAAAACCGGTTCCCTCTCAAGAACCGATAGAATTGCAAAATACAATCAACTTTTAAGAATCGAAGAAGAATTAGATACAACTGCTTTGTTTGCTGGTATTGATGCAATTAATTATTCGAAATAGATTTTGCTGAAACGAATTTTTATTCGTTTTCTTTTATAAATTTTCTATTTACTATTTAATTTTTCGCAAAAAGCGTCTATATTTTAGACGCTTTTCTTTTTTAATTAAAGCAAACGAACATAAGAAAGAGAATTTTCAAAAAATAGGTTGAGGTTTATTATGGCCAAGCAAACCGTGCAATCAATAAATGCACTAATTAAAAAACACAAAATCGAAGTAATTGATTTAAAAGCAACAGATTTGATAGGACGATTACATCACATATCTTTACCCATCTGCGACGGCTTGATTGAAAGATTGATTAAAGAAGGCGTTGGATTTGACGGCTCTAGTTTCGGATTTAAAAAAGTTCAGAATAGCGACATGATAATGTTGCCCGACCTTAACACTGCAATTATCGATAAATTCAGAGAAACCCCCACTTTAAGTTTTTATACGAACATTGTTCTCACTGATGACAAAAGAACTCCTTTTACACAAGACGGACGTTCCATTGCCAAATCCGCCGAAAGCATTCTAAAAAAATATACGGGTGCAACACATTCGATGTGGGGACCGGAATTTGAATTTTATATTTTCTCAGACGTTGATTACGACACACGAACCTCGGCATCATATTATTTTATTGAACACGAAGAAGAATTTAGTCACAATGCTTACCATGCTGCAAACCCTTTTGATTTATATGATGATTTTCGGGATGATGCTTGCAGACTTTTTAAAGAAAGTGGCATAGAAGTTAAATATCACCACCATGAAGTTGGCGATAGAGGACAACAAGAAATCGAAACATATTTTTCCGATTTATTAAAAACCGCTGATAACATTGTAACCGGAAAATACTTACTTTTTAATTTGGCACGCGAACATAATTTATTTTTAACCTTTATGCCAAAACCAATGTACAAACAAGCCGGCAACGGAATGCATTTACACATGTATTTAATGAAGAATTTAAAAAACGCATTTTATAAAAAAGGCGATTACGGAAACATTAATGAACTGGGAAGATATTTTATAGGCGGCATTTTAAAACATGCAGCAGCACTTTCGGCATTCACAAACCCAAGTACAAATTCATACAAAAGGCTTGTTCCCGGTTTTGAAGCCCCCGTTGCCTTAACATACGGCCGCGGAAACAGAGCTTCGGCAATTAGAATTCCTAAATATATTTCCAATCCGGAAAAAACTCGATTTGAATTTAGACCTCCCGACGCTACCGCCAATCCATACTTTTGCTTAAGTGCAATGTTGATGGCAGGCATTGACGGAGTTGTAAATAAAATCGATCCAACCAAAGAAGGCTTTGGACCTTTCGATAAAAATATAACCGAAGAAAATATGGATGATATTAAATTCCTGCCTCGTGATCTTGAAGAAGCTTTGGAAGCTTTAGAAAATGACAACGAATTTTTACGCAGAGATAATGTCTTTCCCGAAGAGTTAATTAATCAATGGATTAAAATCAAAAAAGAAGATATAAAGGCAATTGCAACAATGCCCCATCCATTTGAATTTAAAAAATATTTTACACTTTAATTTTTTAATCTTAAACTAAAGGGGAATAACTATTCCCCTTTGTTATAAAAATTTTCAAAAAAATACTCTATCGGCTCTTCAGCAAAAAATGCCTCTCCAAATTCCTTTCTTATTTTTAAACCATATACTCTGGCACGACTTTCAAAAATTTCAAAAAATCCTTTTTGACTTATTAAAGTCTGAGGCTCATCACTTTCCGGATTATAAATTTGAGATTTGTAACATTTAATTGCTTCCATTTTAAGATTGAATGTTTCGGTAACATCAACAATAAAAGTAGGTGGAAAATCATAAGTCATCATATAGTAAAAAATTTTTTTCGGACGATATGCTTCTTGTTTTTTACCTTCGTATTCCGATTCATATTTTGGCAAACCACTCATAAACATAGCCTTTTTGATTAGTTCCCCACATGCTTCATGATCAGGATGACGGTCAACAAAATATGTAGCGAAAATTATTTCGGGTTTATACTTTCTGATCATCTGCACTGCTAACTTTACATATTCCTCTTTTATTGTTAGCTTACCATCGGGTAGATTAAGATTCTCTCTAACAGATAGCCCCAATATTTTAGAAGCTGCGGCAGCTTCTTCCATCCGTATTTCCTTTGTACCGCGAGTTGCCAATTCACCTTTTGTGAAATCAATTATACCTGTACTTAAACCGTTTTTAAATAATTTAATCATCGTTGCGCCCATTCCCATTTCAACATCATCCGGATGAGCTGCAAAAGCCAAAACATCAAGTTTCATTTATTTCCCTTTCGGATCTTTTTTTAAACTACTAATCTTAGATTTAATTAAAATACATTCATCAATTTAACTATCCAAATTTAATTTAATTCAAAGTTCAATTATTTTTATATTTAAAATTCAAATTATTAATTATACGGTTTTGTTATGAGTCAGAAATACGAAGTTATTATTGGATTAGAAGTACACGCGCAACTATTAACAGAAACAAAAATATTTTGTGGATGTTCTAATAAATTTGGTTCCGCCCCAAACACAAATATATGCCCCGTATGCTTGGGCTATCCGGGAGTATTGCCTGTCTTAAATAAAAAAGCCGTAGAATATGCAGTATTAATGGGGCTTGCAACAAATTGCACAATTAACAGAAAATCAATATTTGCTCGTAAAAATTACTTTTATCCTGATTTACCGAAAGGGTATCAGATTTCTCAATACGAGTTACCTATTTGCGAACATGGTAAATTGGAAATAACAACTTCGACAAACGAAAAAAAAATATTGGGAATTACCCGAATACATTTAGAAGAAGATGCAGGAAAATCTATTCATGATTCGAATGAATATACATTGGTTGACGTAAACAGATGTGGAACACCTCTAATTGAAATTGTTAGCGAGCCCGACATGCGAACCCCCGAAGAGGCTTATTTATATTTAACAAAATTAATAACATTTAAAGAAAATT
>CAZCBD010000140.1:0-7381 GCA_964496755.1 uncultured Melioribacteraceae bacterium | reverse complement strand
ACCTCCAAGTTCATTTTTGTCATCAATTAAAAGTACTTTAAATTCTAATTTTGCTAATTCTATGTCAGCAGTTAAACCGGAAGGACCGCCACCGGCAACCAAAACATCACATTTAAGATTTTCAATTTTTGTTTTTCCAATTTCTTTATCGTCGGCAGGTAATTCGGGCATGTGTATTAGTTTTCTTATATCCATTCCGTTTTTCAATTGTGTGATACAAGATTTTTGCGGAAAGCCGTCAATAATTACGGTGCAATGCGAACATTGTCCGTTAGCACAATAAATTCCTTGCGGATCATCTGCAACTTTATGAATTGCAAATTCTTTGATTCCGTTTGCAATTAAAGCTGAAGAAACAGCTTCGTTTTCGAATCCTTCAAATTCCTCGCCGTTGAATTTAAAGGAAACCTTTTTTCTGTTTTCCGGTACATCTAAGACCGGATGCCTATTGATTCTTTTCATAACTTTTTAACCTGTAAAGATATTAACTCACTTCATTATTTAATCTATTTATTAACGTTTATTTGTCGATATTAATTTCCATAAACTTATTAAATCGCTGAACGTGCGTTCGTGCAAGCAATTGTGCTTTATTAGAGTCCTTATTTTCGATGGCTTCAATAATATCACACATATCTTGATAATTTTCTTGCATTCTTTCGTTTTCTTTTTCAAGAAAGCGGTTATAATATCGATTTATGTTTTCATGTACTGTACGAATAATTGAAATATAAATTGGATTTTCGGCAATATGAGCCAATTGCATGTGAAATTCATTGTCGGCTTCAATATAATCGTCCCACAATTTTACTCCGCCTTCTACTGCAATTTTTACTTTTTCAACAATTTTTTTCAATTTTAGAATATCATTTTCAGAAGCATTTTGTGCAGCCAAGGAAGTAACATTGCCTTCAATATCTTCTCGGAATTGGGCAAGATGCTTTAAACTTAAACTTTGCGAGCGAATTAATAAGTCCAAACTTTCACTTATTACGCCGGTAGAAACATTTTCAACAATTGCTCCGCCGTTTGTGCCTGTTTTAATTGAAATTAATCCTTTTTGTTCTAAAACGCGTAGTGCTTCGCGAATGGTTCCTCTACTGGTTTGAAACATTTCTTTTAGTGTTCGTTCGGCGGGTAATTTATCGCCAACTTTCAATTTACCTTGGAAAATTGCATCTTCTATTTGGTAAATCACATCTTGAAAAACTCTATTTTGTTTTGCAACTTTGAACATATTTTCACCGAATTTTAATGGTTAGACCATTCTAAATATTAAGCAAAAATAAATTATTCTGTTTACAAAAACAAGTATTCTTACTTAAAATATTGAAAATAGATTTGCAAATTCTGAAAGGATATTCGTACATCTGTAGCTATTTTGCCACAAATTCACGCATAATAAAAATCACTTAGTTCGGTTTTTCAACATAAATTACAACTCTGCGGTTTTTAGCTTGGTTTTCCGGAATTGGATTTCCGTTTTTATCAGTATTTGGAGCTATGGGTCTGGAATCGGCATATCCCGAGGCACGTAATTTTCTAGGGTCAATTCCATTGGTGATAAAATACCTTACAATATTTGATGCCCTTGCCGCAGAAAGCTCCCAATTGGAGGGAAATTTATTTGTGCTAATTGGAATATTGTCGGTGTGTCCTTCAATATCAATAATGAAGTTTTGATTTTTAAAGTTTTTGAAAAGTAAAACAAGCTTGTGCAAAAGAGGAAGCATGTCAGGTTTAATTTCGGCGGAGCCTAAATCATAAAGTGCTGAGTTGCTGAGTTCAAGTTTTAATCCTTTTTCGGTTGAAGTTAGATTTACGCTATTTTGTAATTTGAAGTCCGAAAAAATTGTTTCCATGTTTTTTTTTACCGCACCCCAAATTTTTTCTCCTTTATTTAATTTTTCGTTTACGGTAATTTCATTTTTTTTGAGTAGAGATACATTAATAGCATTTTGAATTTCGATAAGTTTTTGTTTATCAAACGAAGCCATTGAAAATAAAAAAACAAACATTGTAAGCAATAAAGTAATTACATCGGAATAGGTAACCAACCAATTTTCGGTTTCTTCTTGTAAATACTTCCCCCTTTGTTTGAAAGGTCTATCGGGAATTCTTTCTTTTCTACTTTCTAGTTTAGCTTCTACTTCATGTTCTTTTTTTCGTAAATCTTGCTGTTTCCTGAAAAGTTCGGTTTGTTTTCTTTTTAAATCTTTTTGCAGACGTTCCAATTCTTTTTGTTTGCGTTGAACATCAAGCTTAGCTTTTTCAATTATTCTTGGAATTTGTTTTTCCTGCAGTTTACGTTTAAATTCAAGCTCTTTTTCTTTTCTTCTAATTTCTTCTTTTAATCTGAATTCTTTTTCTTTTAATTCTCGTTCAAATTGTTTTTGTCGGATTTGTAAATCAATTTGTTTGGCTTTTGTTTCTTGTTTAATAGATTGTTCAAGGTGATGTTGTTTTAATTCAAATTCGCGGTGTTTTTTGTACAATTCCTTTTCTTGCTGTTGAATTTCTTTTTGAATTTTTTGAATTGCTATTTGAGATTCTCTTTCAATTTCGCGTTCTTTTTCAATAAGTTCTTTTTGCTTGCGTTCCAATTCAAGTTGCAAGTTTCTAAGTTGTGCCTCCGAATTTATCGGTTTATTTTCCGAATTGTTTGTCATCAGTTTCTCTTAATTATCTCGTTTAATTACAGAAAAATGATAAGAAGAATCCATAAAACTATTAAGCATATCTTGAATAAGCATAGAATCTTTATTTTCGCCAAGCAAAACAAAACCCTCGGTTACCAGTAGATTTCGTAATCTTAAGGTTTCTTGTCGTTGGCGAGCTTTTTCAGCAGCAGGCTTAAAAAATATGTTTGCCAAAAATATACCGTACAAAGTAGTTAGCAAAGCAAAAGCCAGCCCTTTACCTAAACCGGTTGGATCACCTCCCATTTGATCGAGCATTATAATTAAACCGATTACTGTTCCAAGCATACCAAATCCGGGAGCAAACGAAGCCATAGTTTTCAAAACGTATGAGCCGATAATATTTCTTTCGTAAGTAGTTTCAGTGAAATTTGTAAGCATTTTCCGAAGTTCGTCTCCTTTGTATCCGGTAACAATAAGCTCGCCACCGTATTTTACAAACGGATCGGTAATATTTCTTTTTGCCAATTCTTTTTCTAGTCCGGGTAAACCTTCGGATTTTATGATTCTTGCCCAATAAATAATATTTTTAACTTCCTTATAAAGAGATTCAGGGTTAATTTTTTGCGGCATAAAAATTCCTTTAAATTCTTTTAACGCAATCATAACATCTTCGAATTTGAAAGAAATCATTATAGCAGCAATCGTTCCACCTAATACCATTAAAAAACTAGATAAGTTTAAGAACATCAAATAGTTTGAAGTGCTCGATATTATTGCATAAGCAAAAAGTGATATTCCTAATAATACTCCGATAATGGTTTCTTTGGCAACTGATTTCATCGGCCTTTGCCTCTAGTTAAATTTTATAATTGTGAATAGTAATTAAAATTGTAATATATGTAATTGTAGAATTTATGTAAACACTACACTTAATCTAAATTTATCAGACTTAAATTTTTCAGTTTGCTTTAATAATCATGCTCAAATAATTATTTATTCCCAAAAGTCTTGAAAATTTTGTAATTGAAATTTTGCTATTTACCTTTTTACTTGTCATACTGAACTTGTTTATCCTCAAAATAGCAGAAGTGAACAAAAGAAATGAACAGAACATGTTGCGTGGAGGTGAACCTACGTATACTTCGACAAGCTCAGTATGACTTCGACAGGCTCAGTATAATTTCGACAGACTTAGTATGATATGCAAATGCAGAAACAAATTACAATAATTAGAAAATTTCGATAGAAATTTTCTATCAAAACCCCTACGGCCTTAAAAGGTTTTCCGTTTATAAATTCGAGCTTAATTCGTTAAAAAAATAAATCTGTTTGAGTTCCGACTTGGCGGAACGAGTTATTTATTTTTTAGAAGTAAGCGAAGAATTTTAGGAAAACCTTTTGGAGCCGCGATTTTTTCTTTGGTTCGTTTCTTTTGTATCATGGACAAAAGAAATGAACAGAACATGTTGCGTGGAGGTGAACTTACGCATACTTCGACAAGCTCAGTATGATTTCGACAAGCTCAGTATGATTTGGCAGGCTTAGTATGCATACCTGGATTATACATTAGAGTATGTAAAAGATTTTTCTAATTATTATTTCTTGCCGAAAATCAACCTGTCATACTGAACCTGTTTCAGCACCTCCTTTGCCTATTATTCCGGAATTAATTATAAAGATGTTGAATAAAAACATTTCGGCATGACCTTTTATTTGCAATTTAGGTAAATTAATTATTTGGGATAACTTTTTGCAATATCACAACTTATAGCTTATTTTGCTTGCTTATTGCATAATTCGGATTTGATTCTTTATAGTTTAAATAATATAAATTCTATGAAGCAATGCGAGCTGAGCTTGTCGAAATTATTTAATTATTTATCTAAGTCTATTAAAAAAAGCTGCTAAATTTAGCAGCTTTTATAAAGATTTATTTAAGTATTTCATTTCCACTAAACTCTCGATACAATGAAAGCTGATCAAAAATAAAATCATAGTTCGTATTGTTGTTTAACACTTTTTCGGCAATTATTTCACCAAGTCCGGGCCCCAACATAAATCCTTGTCCACACATTCCCACTGCCAACACTAGATTTGAAAAGTTTTCCGGAAGATTAACAATCGGAAAGCCATCCGGCGTCATCGGATAAAGTCCGCGCCAAGTTCTTCTAATACGAACATTTCTTAGCCTCGGATACAAGCTTACCATTCTTTTTACTACTTGAGGCAAAAATTGAGACGTGTTATCCATATCCTTTCCATAAAATTTAGGTTCGGGAGTAATACAAAATACGATTTGATTTTCCGCATTTTGGTAAAAATAGTAATTTGCAGATCCCTCTTCGGGTCGAATATCAACAATCATCGGCTCAAAGAAACGTTTAACGGGTTCGGTAACTCCGGCTTCGTGTGAATCGGGTTGAACAGGTACATCCAAATCAATCATTGCACAAGTTTCTTTTGCATCGCCTCCGGTTGCAATGGAGAAAAAGTCAGCCGAAAATTCATTTTTATTTGTAACAACGGAAGTAATTTTTCCGTTTTCATGATTTATCCGGTTCAGTGTTTCATTAAAATAGAAATCCACGCCGGCACGTTTGGCAAGAATATAAAAAGCATCGGCAAGTTTCATTGGGCATGCCGAACCATCTTCGGGCGAAAAAGTGCCGCCTCTTAATCCGTTCGGATTAATTCCGGGGGCCAATTCCAAAATTTTTTCGGCAGAAACCCAATCAATGTTTAACCCGAATTCTTTTTGCTTTACCAATAAACCTTTCAAAGCTTCTTCACGCTGTTCATCGTAAACGGGAAACATGTATCCGCCTTGCAACCAATCAACTTCCAAGTCATGGTCATTTTTCATATTTTTAACAATATCAATAGACATTTGGCATATTTTAATTTTAGCAGGGTCGGAATGTGTAGCTCTAATTCCGCCAATGGCTGCTTTGTTTTGACCACGACCATGCGAAGGCATTTTTTCAATTACGGCAACTTTTTTTCCGCGTTTGGCAAAAGAATAACTTAAAGGAAGGCCAACGCTTCCGGCACCAATTATAACAATATCATAATTTTTCATTATTCAACCTCCTCATTAATTAAAGCCGACATTGGTACTTCAACAGAAAGCGGGCGTTTTGTTCCGGTAGTTACTTCTTTGAAATCAACACCGGCCATTCCAAAAATTCTGGGCATCAAAATAGAACAGTTCTTACCTCCGCAAGCACCCATACCAACACGAACGTTCTTTAGTTGATTAATATCTCGAACATTGTATTCTTTAATATAATCAACAACTTCTTTTACGGTAACATGTTCGCATTTGCAAACAAGGGCATTTTCGGGAATATATTCGAAATTAGCACCTAGAATCGGCTCTACAATTTTTTCATCTTGGACGCGAATTCCGGCAATTTTTTGTGAATTTTTCAGTGAAGATTTCACATGAACCAAATATGTTTTGTATTTTTTGTTGAATCTGATTTTTAGAACTTCAACTTCTTCAATAAAATTTCCATCCTTATCTGTAGCCCGAATTAAATCTCCCACTTCAAAATCGGGTAAAAATTCGTGAGGAAGAATTAATTCGGCAAAACTTTCGTCAAGTTTCTTGCCAAGCGAGATGGCTAAACCGGGGCAAATGGTAACACACATTGTACAGCCCGTGCAATCACCGTCAAAATACGGAATATCCATTATATTTCCGTTTGTGCCTTTTAGGTTGATACTTCCTTTCGGGCAAACCGAAGTACAGGGATTACAAGGAATTTCCTGATCACATTGAATAATCGGTCGGAAAGTATCAATCAACTCTATTTCCGGTCTTTCAACAATTTTACCCGGATGACTTTTAAGTACATTAGCTTTTTCATGAAAGGATTGATCAATTTCAACATTTTTTCCGAGTAGTTTGGCCATTTCCAAACCTGCAATTCTGCCGCCGAACATAGCTGAAGAAGCTTCGGCAATTTCTTTTGCGTCGCCGGCTTTCACAACTTTGAATCCGAAAGAATTTGCCATTTCGTAAAATTCATCAACTGGAGAAAGTCCAACGGCAATAAGCAGTGTATCCACCTCAAAAGTTTTGGCGGTTTCAAGCATCGGTTGCCATTTATCATTTACCTCGGCAATTGTAACTCTTTCAACTTTTCCGTTGCCTTCGGCAGAAAGAACGGTATGTTTTAAATAAATTGGTACTCCCATTCTTTTGATTTTATCAGCATGGACTTTATAACCACCGGGTTTATCCATTACATCACAAATTCCGAGAGTATTAATTCCTGCCTGCAAAGCGTGGTAAGCAGCAATTAGACCAACATTTCCTGAGCCAACAATAAAAACTCTGTCGGAGGATTTAACTAAATCGCGATTAACTAAAGTTTGGAATGCACCTGCACCGTAAACACCGGGTAAATTGTTGCCCGGAAAAATTAATGATTTTTCGCGCGCACCGGCAGAAACTATTAAGCCCTCAAAGTCAATTAAAAGATAATTTTTGTTATTAACAAAAACACCCACTTTTTGATCTTTGTAAACTCCGACAACCGAAGCATTGGTTAAGACAGTAACATTTTCATAAGAACGTACGTTCTCTTCCAATTTATGTCCAATGTCAATACCACGAGTACCGGCATAACAATCGGCAATTGAGCCGAAAAATTTGTGAGTTTGTAAAAGTAGTTTACCTCCAAGTTCATTTTTGTCATCAATTAAAATTACTTTAAAGTCTAATTTTGCTA
>CAZCBD010000139.1:0-7411 GCA_964496755.1 uncultured Melioribacteraceae bacterium | reverse complement strand
ATGCGCTAAATAATAAGTTGAATATTATTTCACTCAATAGTACCAATGGTTTTGAATTTATTAAAATTAATAATAATTCAAAAATCAGTGGGAAGCTGATTTCTCTTAACGGTAAGATTGAAAATATGTTTTTTAAAAAGAATAGTGTGAAGATTTTTTATCGGAAAGATTCGTTACAAATTATTAATTCGTACAAAATAGATTCGCAGCAAATTAATCTTCTAAATTCCGACACATTAACCGGCAATGATACTTTTTTAGGATTTGGGGCAAAAGGAGAAAAGGTTTTTTCTTCGCTATTTGAAAATCAGGAAAAAATTATAATTGGTGGCAATGAAATATCAGATCCTTCTTTGAACAGAATTAAGAAAGTTAAACTGCTTAATAAAAAGAAAAATACGGAACTAATTCTGGAAGCCGAACGCGGGTTATACTTGGTAAGTGAAAATGGAATTAATAGAATTAGTTGTGATGCAAGATTTAATAAAAGTAACTTTAAAGTATTTCAAAATGATGAAGCGACTTTAGTATATTCAAATCATGAATTATTTGAATTAAAAAATAATAAATTTGTTTATATCGGTTTATTAGACCAACTTAAAAAAGTTGATAATATTTTAATATTAAACAAAACCAAAAATAAATTTGAATTATTGATAAAAGCCAACACATCTTTAATAAAAAGAGTATTAAAATATGAGAATAAATAAATTTCTTTTTGTTGTTATTTTAATTTCTATTGTTGTCAATAGCTTTGCACAAAATATTGATTCGCTGTTTAATAGATTTGTAGCGGATTTTACTCGGCCTGAGGAATCACAGTTTACTGAAAAAAATAAATGTGGCTTTATTTTATTAAATGAAGTATTTCAAAATAGAAGCAGATTCAGCGCAAACCAGCAAGAGCAGATATTTAAAATTTCTTCAAGACCTTCGATGGACACAAGTTTTGTGTCGCCGCAGGGTTATTTTAGAATACATTTTTATAAAAGTCCGGATTTATCGCCACAATTTGATGTAGATAAATTTGCTATAATTGCCGATTCGGTTTATGATTTTGAAATCCTTCAATTAGGTTACCCTGTTCCTATGTCGGACAATAATTTAGGCGGAGATTCGAAATATGATATCTATATTTTACCGATTTCTGATTGGGGTACAACAATTCCGGATTTTCAAACTGAAAACACAAAACAATCTTCCTTCATTAAATTCGATAATGATTTTTCAAGAAAAAGAACACCCGGATGGGATGGTATTAGAATTACAATTGCTCATGAATTTCATCATGCCATCCAAATTGGTGGTTATGGTTTTTTTTATAGGGATGCTTATTATCATGAAATTACTTCTACTTCAATGGAAGAGTTTTTTTGTGACCGCGCTAATGATTATTATTGGGAAATTCCCAAATATTTAAAACGAACTTACAAAAGAATAAGTTTGCCAAATAATGTGGGGTATGATAGAACTATTTTTAATTTATTCTTAAAAGAAAATTTCGATATTGATATAATTAAAAAGGTTTGGGAGTACATGGGAGAGGGAAATCGTGCAATGATAGCTGTAAATAAAGCATTACAGAATTATGGCTCTAATTTTGAAACGGCATTTGCTCAATTTGGCAAGTGGTGCTATTTTACCGGAAGTAGATCAAAAATCGGAAAATACTTCGAAGAAGCTGCAAGTTATCCGATGCTACAATCCTTTTTAACTTATTATGTAGATAATCAACATTATCTGATTTCAGATCTAATGATAAATACCGAACCGGCTTCTAATACGTTTGTTACGGTAATTGATACGTTAAACAACAATTATCGAAAATTTGATTTTTTATTTTCGAATACCGACTATAGTAATGCCGATAATTATTCAACCTCAAATAATACAAGCTTAAAATTTTCTTTCGCTAATTATCAATTCCCAAACGCACGAGAGCTGAAATCTAATTATTACTCATATTTTACCTGTTTATCGGATAATTTAATTTCGGAAACAAAATTTTATAATGATGATTTATTGAACCGGAACAATATTAATACTGAAGAATTATATCCTTTTCCCCAACCATTTGTTTATAGTAAATATACTACTCTAATTATTCCGTTACCCGAGGACTTTAATTCAAAGGTTACACTAAAAATTTTTTCCGTTTCCTTTGAATTAATTTTTGACTCTGAAAGAACTGTTTTAAAATCTTCCGAAAAAAAATACATATCGTGGAACTGTTTAGATAATAGGAACAAAAAACTTTCTACCGGAATTTATTTCTATGTAGTAAATTGGAACGGAAATTTGATTAAAAATAAATTTGCGGTAATCAATGATTGATTATAATATTGAAATAAACAACCTTTCAAAATTTTTTGGAAGAAGAAAAATTTTTAATAAAATCAATCTCGAATTAAATTCACCCGATATTTACGGAGTTTCCGGAAAGAATGGTTCCGGAAAATCGACATTTGCAAAAATACTTTCCGGTTTAATTTTTCCTTCTTCCGGCAAAGTAATCCATAAAAGAAAGAATGAAATTATTGCAGAAGAAAAGGTTTTTGAGCATTGTGGATTTGTTGCTCCATATCTTAATCTTTACAATGAATTTACTGCTTATGAAAATATTGTTACATCGCTTAAGATACGTGGATTACATGTAGAGAAAGATTTTATTAATACTCTTTTTGAAAAATTTAATTTAATAAAAAGAAAAAATGATTTTGTAAAAGCATATTCGTCGGGTATGTTGCAGCGATTACGTTTTATATTTGCGCTTTCGCATAAGCCGGATTTATTGATTCTTGATGAACCTGTTTCAAATTTGGATGATGACGGGAAAGCTACTGTGTATTCAGTGATTGAAAGTTTCAATTCCGATGGTGGTCTTGTTATTATTGCTTCGAATGAAAAGCAGGATTTGGCTTTGTGTAATCAAATAATCTACATTGAAAATTTCAAGGAAGCACAACATGAAAATTAATTCGATTTCTGTTTTTCTAAAGGATTGGAAATCCGAACAGCGAACTAGATACGCAATTAATTCTTTGGGAATGTTTATTTTGGTTACAGTTAGCGTAATACTTTTTGCAATTGGGCAAGAAACAATTACACCTTATTTAACTGTAGGTTTATTTTGGGTAACAATCTTTTTTTCAACAATGTCAGGGCTTTCAAGGGGTTTTGTGAGTGAAGAAGAAAAAGGCACTTCAATCTTTTTGAAACTTATTGCGAAACCTGCTGCCATTTATAACGGAAAACTAATTTATAATCTTTTTTTGATTTTTTTAATTCAGTTATTTGTTGTTGTGTTGTTTGAGGCGTTTTTTGAAAATTTTTTGATTCGGAGTTTTTTGCTTTTTTTTGTAGTTACTTTTTTGGGTAATATTGGAATTGCTGTTTCTTCAACAACAATTGCTTCAATAATTGCAAAAGCCAATTCAAAAGGAAATTTGTATGCTGTACTTTCATTTCCGATTTTGTTGCCGTTAATTTTAATTTTATTGGAACTGACAAAGAAAAGTGTTGACGGGGCAATGTTCTCCGAAGCGTTAATTGAACTGGGTATGTTGATTTCGTATAATGTGATTATGTACACAGTAGGAGTTTTATTATTTGATTTTATTTGGAAAGATTGATTACAGTTTTCTAAAATTAAAAAGAGCGGATAAACCGCTCTTTTATTAAATCTAATTTAATGTAACACCCATTTCGGTAAGTAAATGATCTGCTTTACCAATTTTTTGCGTAATCCATAAAACATATCGAATATCAACACCAATAGAACGACTGTAAGAATCATTCCATGCGTAATCATTTATTGTTGCTTCATAAGCTCTGTCGAAATTAACACCAATTAATTCACCGTAAGCATTCATTATCGGACTACCTGAGTTGCCGCCGGTTGTGTCGGTATTGTAAAGGATTGCTACGGGAATACTATTTAGTTTTTTATTGAAAAATCTTCCGAAGTCTTTTGTTTCATATAATTTTCGTAAAACATCAGGTATTTCATATTCACCACCCAACATGCTTTTATCGATTATGCCGTCAAGTGTTGTAATAGGGGAATAATAAATTGCATCGGCCGGTTTATAGCCTTTGATGTGACCGTATGTTAATCGCAGAGTGCTGTTTGCATCAGGAATAAAAGATTCTTTTTTCCAAGCTCTTTTTACATCGGTTAACTGTGGCATCAATTTACTTAAAGCAGCATCGGCAATTTTATTTTCTTTATTTATTTCATTTATTTGATCATTCAAAGAAATGAAAAATTGAATGACCGAACATTTACTTTCTTTTAACTCGTTATAATTTTTTTCTAATAATTGGTCTATTTTATTTTCATCAAATAATTCCGAAGTAAGAATTTTATCAACAAATTTTTCTATTTCGTTTTCAGAACTGAATTTGTTGCCGATTGCTTTTATGGAATTACCATTTTTAAAATTCATTGCATCGGCAATCATTTTCTTTAATATGCGAGATTCCAATTTAACATCAACATTTGCCGTAGCATTTTTAATATAATTTACAATGGCAGCGGAAGACTTTCTTTCGGATTCCGGTTTTAACAGTTCCTTTGAGTGTTCAATGAAGTAATTAAATATTTTATAAGTTGATGAAATTCTTCTAAAAACTTTTATCCAAAGTGAGGATTCTGCTTCATCTAACATTTTTTGATAAACAGCATCAATGTCATTTAAAAGATTAGAATATTTATTTTTTAATTTAGGATTGTTTTCAATAAACGCTTGAAGCAAATCTTCTTCATGTTGTTTTTTTTCGATTAAATTTAATCGCTTCAGACCACGAAGTTTGCCTCTGTAATTTTTCATTGTATTGGCTAAGCCTTTAATAAAGCTGGCATACTTTAATTGCAATTTAACATCATTCCCGGCAATTTCTTCCATTTGTTTTATTGCCCAATCGTATCTGCTTGAAATATATGGCAATTGGTAGTCTTCTTGATATTGTAAAAATTGCGACGGGCGATGGCGATAGGTTCTTCCCGGGTAACCTAAAATAAAAACAAAATCGTTTTCATTAACACCGTTGGGATTAACCTTTAAATATTTTTTTGGATGAAAAGGAACGTTATCTTTAGAATATTCTGCAGCTTTACCATCGGGCGAAACATAAGCACGCATAAATGTAAAATCACCTGTGTGGCGAGGCCAAATCCAATTATCGGATTCACCGCCAAATTCCCCTATGGCGCGTGGGGGCACCATTACCAGCCTAACATCGCGAATAATTCTGTATCGAAATAAAATATAAGTTTGCCCAATAAACATTTCAGAAACGCTTGCTACAATAGAATTCTTTTTATCTGAAGCTTCGGTGGCAATTTCCTTTCTTTTTTGTTGAATTATTTTCGCGCGTTCTTCAAGTGAAGTTACATTTTTTACTGCATCGAGAATTTCTTGCGATACATCCTTGTATGATTCCATAATCCGTACAGTGTAACCTTTAGCCGGAATTTCTTCCTCGTGTGAAAAAGCTGTGAATCCGTTTTTTAAATAGTTATGCTCAGGTGTACTTGCAGCATTAACAGCCCTGAAACCGCAATGGTGATTTGTTATAATTAAACCGTCAGGCGAAACAAATGAACCGGTGCAACCTCCTATTTTTACTAATGCATCAATTAAACTTACACTATTCGGATTGTAAATTTCTTCGGCACTAATTTTTAATCCGGCTTTTTCTAAGTCGAGTTTATGGATTTCGCTTAGAGGATACATTCCTTCTTCAGGTGAATAAATGACCATACCGGTTATGATTACAAAAGAAATTAATAATAATAAATATTTGGAAAGTCTGTTATTAAACATTTTTCCCCCGTTGTTTATGATTTGTTTTGATATTAAACAATTTAATAGTAAACAAGTAGAATATATCGATTTTATACTCCTATTGGTATTGTAATTGAAAAGATTGTTTTTTCGGTTTTATTTGAAACAAACGATATTTTTCCATTTAAGTAATTTTCAACAAACATTTTTGCACTGTATGTTCCAAATCCGCGACCTTTATCCGACTTGGTAGAAAATGAACGCATGAAAATTTGATTTTGCACATTCTGTGGAATAATTGTAATTGTTTTTAATCTGAAAGACCACAAAAGAGTTATCTGTTATTGCTTTAAAACAAACGCAGTCCTCTTCTTCGGTAGATTCAAAGGCATTTTTAATTACATTTCCCAAAGATCTAATTAAAAGTACAGGGTCGGTCTTAATAGTGATGTCATCTTCTAAAAGTGATATCCTGAATAGTTTGTTTTTTGCCAAGTGATGATTTTCATAAAAATCGGATACGGTTTTTATAATTTCGTTAACACTAATTAGTTCAAGATTTATTTTCAATGTCCCTTCTTCTGCCGAGCGTAATTCCCTTTGGAATTCAATTTCGCGCAAAAGTTGTTTTGAAGATTTTACAATTATTTTCCCTATCTCAGTTTTTTCTGTAAAATCGGCAGTTTCAAAATAATTGGCTAAATTATAAATTGCTCCGGCTGTATTAATTATATCATGGAAAAAAACTTGTTCTAAAAATTCCGCTTTAATTTCTTTGGAAATATCTCGTAGTGTTAATAAGCTAAAATGTGTTTCATCTAATACAAGAGGTGTGATGTTCAATTTAAAATTAAGAGTCATTTCCCTTTCATGAACTTTAGAAGCAATAATACAATTTGTACTTACAACCTCCAGACTGTCATTCGATATTTTAATTGATTTTGCAGCATCACAATTTCTACAGGATTTTGAAGTGCCGCATCCACTTGGGTTTTCTTTGGTATGAAGACACTTTAGCAAATCTCCTAATCTTGATCCGATAATCTCATTCTTATCAATATTGAAATATGAAAGCGAATTTTTATTATATGCAACAGCCTCTCTATGCTTATTCAAAAGCAAACAAATATCCGGAAATGCATCAATAATTGTCTTTATTATAGGTTGAGAATTGATTAATTCAAGATCGGCTTTAAGTTCGGCCGGCTTGCTCCTTTGCGGTGAATCAAAAAAAGTATCTGGGGTAGTTGTTTTCAATTTTATTACTCCGCAAAATAATATCTAATTCCAAAGCCCCCGTTAAAATGCAAATCCGTTTCCGGTAATAACAAAAATACCGGTGCTACTTCAACAAAAAGTTCAATATCCTTATTTGTTGGTATTCTGTAATTTAACCCGACAACTCCTCGCACACCTACTCCATTATCAATAAAATCATTAATGTCAATTTTAACTCCAAAGCCGTAAAAAGCGGAAAATGTTTTCAAATGTTCCGGCAAATCCGAAGTATGATAAAGCAAGTCGGCGTGAATTGAAATACTTGTGCTTTTACGAAATGAATAACCAAGTCCGAAATCTTTAGAGCGGTTTTTATTTAAAAAATAATTTCCGCTTAAACCGTT
>CAZCBD010000138.1:0-7521 GCA_964496755.1 uncultured Melioribacteraceae bacterium | reverse complement strand
GGCTGGAGAGTGGTTCCGGAAAGATGTCAAAACCGCCCAAACCCTTTGAATACAAAAACCCGTCTACCCGGAGGACACGAAGTGTCGTTTTAAAATGCCGCTTTGCGGCCTCTGAAGAAACGGGTTGTCTTTTTTCAAATGGTGGAGGTGCCGGGAGTCGAACCCGGGTCCGAAAATACCTTTCTAAAAGCGTCTACATACATAGTTTGTTTTTTTAATCTCATTACAAAAACTTCAACAAACAAAATTTTTTGTAACCAGTCCGAAAAAGTTTCGCCTTACCTACTCGGACGCTCGGCTCGGCTATCGCATCTAACGGCGTTCACCCAAATCTCGATGCGAGCAGAAATGGGGAACGGCTGCTAAATTAAATTAGGCAGCTAAAGCGTAATTAGATTCGCCATTTAAAATAAGTTTACCGTCGTTTTACCTGTCTACGGTGAACAGGGTATGCAGCTTAAAGAACAAATAATCCCGTCGAAACCAATTTCACCCCCAATCATTTTTCCCAATAAATATCGTCCACTTTATTCGTAAAGTTTTCGAAACGTGCCATTGTAAAAAACAGATCAGAAAGACGGTTCAAATATATAATAATCTCTTCATCAATTTCAATAATTTTGCTTGCCCTAAGAACTGCTCTTTCGGCACGGCGAACAACTGTTCGGGCTAAATGTAAATATGCCGATCCCTTTGTACCTCCCGGCAGCACAAATGCTTTTAACGGGGAAAGTTTCTGTGAATATTCATCAATTTCATTTTCCAATTGTTGAATTTTATCCTTTCCCAGATCTGTAAAAAAAGGTTTGAATTCTTTATTCTCTTTTGGAGTGGCTAGCATTGAACCTAACTGAAACAACTCATTTTGAATTCTTTTTAAAGATTTCTTCAATTTTGTGTTTCCGGTTTCAGATATTACAATTCCAATTAAAGAGTTAAGCTCATCTACCGTACCATAAGCTTCGAGTCTTAAATCGAATTTATCTACTCTACTTCCGTCAACCAGTGATGTTTTTCCTTTATCCCCGGTTTTAGTATAAATCTTCATTTTCTACTTTCTTGTTATTTTTATTTAAAAGGTAATTCAACTAATTCAATATCAATAGGATTGTTAGAAGCATCAAAATAATTTTTCTTTTCTTTTGAATCTTCTTCCGAAAAGTAACCTAAGCCAATTTGTTTATTAAATTTAATAGATTCTGCAATACTTGTAATAATTGCCACCGCTTTATTTTTTGCATCAAAAACCGTAAAGGGTAATTGTTCAATGCTTAAATTGTTTAAGTTTAAACCAAATAATTTTTTTGGAATATCAAATTTTTCTTTTCTAACAATTACATCTTTACCGATAAAAGTCGGTTTAGAAAGATCAACTTCGTTTTCAATTCCGGCTTCAACCGGATTATAATTACCTGTAAATTCATTTGGTACAATAGGAATGCCGTTTTCAATTCTAAAAATATTATAAGCTTTTTCACCTACAAATTTCAAATCGAACACACTTTTGGAATCTAAAAGTAATTGCAAAAATTTATCACATTCGTCATTTAAAAGAATAAGCCAATATTTAATATTACCAACAGCATCATTGGTTTTAATTAAATGAAACACAAATCCTTCCGAGGTAAAAGTCATAATCTCACCTTGTTTCAGATTATCAATTTCATTTCCGCATATTATTGTCAGATAAGAATCTGCCTGCTGGCCGTAGATTTCGAGTAATAAATGTTTTGAAGTTCTATCGGAAATTTTAATTTTCTCATCGGTCATAAAATTCCTAACCCAATGGCTTAAGCGAACATTATTGTTAAAACTACCCAAAAGAAAAAATCTATTATCTCCAATATTCATCAAAGAGGTTCTGCCGATTACGCCACCTTTTGGGTTTGTAAACAAAGTTTTAATTGTTTTGTTTACTTCGAGCGATTCAACATTATTGGTAGAAATGCGATTTAGAAAACTTAAAGTATTCTCGCCTGTCATTTCAATAAAAGCATTCAATGAAATATTACGAATACCTACCCCTCTATGCAAAGCATTATATTCATCATTGAGATCGGAATAAAGCTGAATATTATCAAATTCATCCAAAAGTAGATTGGAATAATTTTCTTTGAAATAACTTATTACTTTATCGTTGACGGTTAGTTCGTTAATAATATTTTTTTCTTTTGCCATTTTATTTCTCGTTTAATTCACACAATTAATACTTTCATAAATTAATATTTACGCGTCCACCTTTTATTAACGGGACTAATATAAATTTCTTTTTTAGGATCCCATTTAAACGGAACCGAATCTACAATCATAAGTAGCGAATCAATAAAACGATACTCATAGTAATCAGGATACTTGTCATCATTCAAATTTACCATTGAGCGTTTATGAACTAAACCCTCGTAAGTTTCCAATAAATGCGGTTTTTCATAAAATCCATCAACAAAAAAATAATTATAATCTCTGTGGCCGGAAATAATTCCGTCCTCAAAATTAATTGTTATGTAGGGAATATTTTTTTCTTGCCAAAGATTCATTTTCAAATAATTAAAACCACCGTGCATTGGAATCTCAGCCTCCCAAAGTGGTGTAATTTGTTCTTCCATGCACTCAAAAAAAGTTAAATAGAAAAAAGCCGTTCCAAGTTTGGTGCTATCCAAATTGATAAAGCTTGATTCAAAACCAACAATATTTTTCTTTTCAACAAGCCTTTCGCCCGGTTTTGATTTTGCAATAATTGCAAAAATAAATTTTGCATTTTCAGATTGATAATAAAGCACAGCCGGTTTTGGCACGTTATAGGTAAAAGTTTTGTCAAACTCAACCAAATAACTACCCGGAGGGTAATTCTTAATTACATATTCTTCCAATGCAAGCGTATCGCAAGGAAAGCGTTTGGCAGCTTGTTCCTTTTCAATTGAAAGGTTATACTCTCTAATATCCTTATCTTTTAAGTTTGAATGAGCGGCATCATCTCCTTCAATCTTTTTTTCGCTACAAGAACATAAAATAATTTGAGCCACAATAATTGAAGCCCAAATTATTTTAGCTGAAATATTTTTAACTTGAAATATTTTTTTCATTTTCTTTCCCGACATAAATTGTCGAATAAAAATTTTCGAAAAAATTAAATTTTCGAAAAAATATCCATAAAATGAGCTGAACAAAGAATACCTTTGTTAAAACTATCAACTTTAAAATGTTCGTTCGGAGAATGGATATTATCGGTTTCCAAGCCCATACCCATCAACACTGCAGGTGCATTAAGTTGTGTCATAAATTCAACAACAATTGGAATTGAGCCGCCTTCACGTGTATAAACCGTTTTCTTTCCAAACACTTTAGAAACCGCTTCACTAGCAGCTTTAATAGCTTTTTCATTTAACGGTACAACTACTGCTCTTCCGCCATGCATCTCGGTTACTTTAATTTTCATACTTTTAGGACAAAGTGATTCAACATAGTCGGTAAATAATTTTGCTATTTCTTTCGGATCTTGATTTGGAACCAAACGCATACTAATCTTTGCACTTGCCTTTGACGGTAAAACTGTTTTAGCTCCTTCGCCTGTAAAACCACCAACTATTCCGTTGCAATCTAAAGTAGGACGTGTCCAAAGTCTTTCTAAAGTGCTAAATCCTTTTTCTCCCTGCAACTGTTCTACGTTTAATTCTTTTGCAAATTTTTCGTCTGAAAAATTTAGATTTAAAAAGTTTTCCTTTTCTTCGTTTGTTAATTCCTGAACCGAATCATAAAATCCGGGAATCGTAATTTTATTATTTTCATCAGTTAATTTGGCAATTAATTTTGCCAATTCATTTATCGGATTGGCAACTGCCCCCCCAAAACTACCGGAATGCAAATCTCTGTTCGGGCCTGTTAATTCTATTTCCATAAAAGTTAATCCGCGCAAACCATAATTAATGGTAGGAATATCATCATCATAAAGACTGGTATCTGAAATTAAAATTGCATCGCATTTTAAAATTTCTTTTGAATTTTCTTCATTTAAAAATTTTGTTAACGATTCACTTCCAACCTCTTCTTCGCCTTCTAAGATAACCTTTACATTTAGGGGCAATTCCTTTTTTGTTTTCATAAAAGCTTCGATGCTTTTAATGTGAATAAAACTTTGTCCTTTATCGTCATCAGCGCCACGTGCCCATATTTTACCATCTTTAATAACCGGTTCAAACGGATCAGATTCCCAAAGTTCAATCGGGTCAACCGGCTGAACATCGTAATGACCATAAACCAAAATCGTAGGCTTGTTTTCAGCATGTAACCATTCAGCATAAACCAGCGGATTTCCTTCGGTCTCAATTAATCTAACATTTTCCATTCCTGCCGCTTTTAATTTATCTGCAGCAAAATTTGCACATTTAATCATATCATCTTTATGTTCACTTAGTGCACTGATACTTGGAATACGTATGTAGTCTTTTAATTCTTCTAAAAAATTATCATAATTTTTTTCAATGAAAGCTAAAACCTCGTTCAATTTCTTCTCCTATTTATTATTTCATTAATCTACTAATTTAATAAAATATGCTAAAAGTATCATGTATCATATTTTAAAATTATTTGTAGTCCAAATAGATAAATAAATATATATTAATTAAGTTTGTTCAATTAATTTTGAGAAAAAATCAAGTGATATTATTCAGGTACATACTTAAAAATCATTCTCTTCCTTTTTTTACGGCAAGTTTTGTTTTAATTTTTGTTTTCCTTTTGAACTTTATTATGCGAACCGCCGATCAATTGGTTGGCAAAGGATTATCAACTTGGATTATTGTAAAGCTTGTTGCATATAGTTTGGGTTGGATAATTGTATTAGTTATCCCGATGGCAGTTTTGGTTTCAACTCTTATGGCTTTTGGCTCTATGGGACAAAAAAATGAAATTGCGATCATGAAAGCCAGTGGTATCAGTTTATACAAAATGATGATTCCACCATTGCTGGCAGGAATTATTCTTACTTTTTTACTTGTTAGTTTTAATAACAATGTATATCCTGAAACAAATCATGCATTAAAATTACTCCTTAGAGATATATCACGGAAGAAACCTACTCTTTCGGTTGTACCCGGCGTGTTTAGTAGAGAAATACCTCGTCATGCAATTCTTGCCAGAGGATCAAATCCTAATAACAACACTTTGTTGGATTTAATTATTTATCAAAATAATATCTCTAACAAAAGCAATGTGATTACAGCAAAAAAAGGACATATATATTTTCAACCCGACATTAAAAAATTGATAATGGATTTGCAGGATGGTGAAATACATAGTTTTAGTAGAAAAAATGAAAAAAATTATCAAAAGGTGATTTTTAAAAAGCATAGATTAATTTTAAAAGGAGATCAGTTTACATTCGAGCAATCAAATTTTGGCCGAAGAGGAGATCGTGAATTGGGTGCCTCGGAGCTTTTGAAATTAGCAAACGGTCAAAAAAATGATTTATTAAATGAAGAGGAATCTTTAACCAATGTAATTGACAAAAGTTTAATTGCTCAAAGTGTTGAACTTGAAAATGTTAAAGGGAATTTCCTATCAAAAAAAAGTTTTTTCAATAAATTAAAATCAAACATCCGAATGGATGAAGCAAAAATTTCACGGAGGCAAAAAACCATTAAACGCTATTTAAGCAGCATGAATGAGTATCTTGTGGAGTATTACAAAAAATATTCTATTCCGTTTGCATGTATGGTTTTTATTTTAATCGGTGCACCTTTAGGCACAATGATCAGAAAAGGCGGAATGGGTGTTGCTGCCGGCATCAGTTTGGGATTCTTTTTAATTTATTGGGCGTTTTTAATTGGCGGTGAAAAATTAGCCGACCGTGGTTTGCTTTCTCCTTTTTGGGGCACATGGAGTGCTAATATATTTTTTGTTCTAATTGGTACTCTGCTAACAATTAAAAGTGCTAAGGAACAAGTAACTTTAGATTTTTCAAAATTGAAAAAGATTATTCCAAAGCAATTGCGTGACTTTAATTCAATAAATCAGAATCAGGAATAAATAAATCGAAATAAACTAAACTAGGAATAATTAAATTTGATTAAAAAAATCGATAAATATATTGTAAAACAATTTCTACAAACCTTCTTATTTGGCATTCTAATTTTTGCATTAGTTTTTATTGTAATTGACTTAATGGAAAAGTTAGATGATTTTATTGATCAATCGGTTTCTTTCGATGTAGCCATAGAATATTATTTAGTTTTTATTCCGGAAATAATAAAACTCATTACCCCTGTGGCAATTCTACTTTCAGCTTTATTTACCACAGGCAAAATGAGCAGTTTAAATGAAGTTACCGCAATGCGTTCTGCAGGCATTAGTTATTACAGATTTCTATCTCCTTTTTTAATTGTGGCATTTTTAGTCAGCATCTTTGCCGTTTACTTTGGAAGTTATATTGTACCGATGGCTCAAAAACATAAAATTTTTATTGAACAATCTTATTTGAAAAAAGGTATTGTTAGGGATCATTCTAATATTTATTTTCAAGATAGCCCTACACGCATTGTTACAATCTCGTATTATAATCTGAAAAAAAATTCTGCCGAAAGGGTTGGCATTCAAGAATTTGACCCCGCAAACACAACAATAATGCGCAAAAGAATTGATGCATTTAACATGAGTTATGACAGTACACATTCAAGTTGGATAATGAAGAAAGCTATTGTCCGTACTTTTTCCGACTCAAGTTCAACAATGTTAAAACTGGATACATTAATTCTTTCTGATTTAAATTTTTCACCTTCCGACGTAATTAAAAAGCAAATGAAGCCCGAAGAAATGAACTTAACCGAGTTAGCCGAATATGCAAAAGATAATTTAAAATCAGGAAACGATCCGACTAGAATTTTAATTGAATATCATTCAAGGTTTGCATTCGGCTTTGCAAGCTTTGTAGTTGTGCTTTTCGGATTAACCGTTTCACCCAATAACCGGAAAGGTGGAGTAGCCCTACAGTTTGGAATTAATATTTCCATTACTTTTGTTTATCTGATTTTTATGAAAATAAGTCAAGCTTTTGGCAAAAACGGAATTGTTGAACCATTGCTTACTGCCTGGCTTGCTAATCTGATTTTTCTTGTATTCGGTATTATAAATCTATTACGAGCAAATAAATAATTTGTATTTGAATATTTTAACATTATATATTTTTATCCAAAATATATTAACATTAAACATTTTTACCCAAAACAACATCCAACATTTTATTTTCACAAATAAATTCGTTTGCTACGGATAGGATTTCTTCCGAAGTAATTGCTCTAATTTCTTTCACCGATTCTTCTATCGGTTTAAACCTATCCCAATAAATATTAAATTGAGCATTCCTATTCATTCTGCCGGTTGTGCTTTCCAAATTCATAATTAAACTTCCTATAAAATATTCTTTAGCTCTGTTTAATTCTTTTTGAGTTACCTTTTTCGCTTTAATTTTATCAAACTCTTTTTTTATTAATTCTTGCCCTTTTTTACACGAAGATTTATTGTTAGAAAGGT
>CAZCBD010000137.1:0-7563 GCA_964496755.1 uncultured Melioribacteraceae bacterium | reverse complement strand
CTCTAATTAGAGAAGAAGATAAAAATATTTCCAGTGGTAGTGCAGCAGCATTAACTCTGTATATCAGATCTTTGAAAAGAATTAATTCGCACGTTAGAAATATTGTTAGTAGCGTTGTTAATCCTTTTCATAGAATCGGATTTAAACCTAAAAAGAAAAAGAATAAATTTTTTAAATAGCATTTGATTATGAAAATAAAAGGTGTTTCTAATTTTTTATTGGGAATTTTATTGAGTTTTGTTGTAGTTGTTTTTTTTGGTAGTTTTTTTCAAATTTTAACTGCGCTCTTATTTTCCTTGGATTTTGAATATTCGTTAAATCCGTTTCATTTGTTTTTTAACGTTGTTTCTCAATCTTCTACAATCGCTAATTACATTGTATATTTTGCGCCAACGGTATTTTTTATATTATTTGTTGAAGGAGCAAAATATTTTTTAAGAAAATCCCCGCTTGGAAATATCCGATTTATTTTAATAATCAATATCTTAACTTTAAATATTTACATGTTGATATATTTCTTTTACATAGCATTTGGTATAATTTTAAACTCGAATAAAACAAACGATATTGTGAATTTTCTAAACAGTATCAATGCATCGATTACAGGTAAAATTATTTTTGTTTTGGCATTAATTTTACTTTTTGTGCAATTTACACGAAAAACAATGTTAGAAATTAGTAAATACATTCAAAAATAAAGGTACTAAAAATGATATCATTAAAAGGTAAAAATGTATTTGTAACGGGTGCCTCCTCAGGCATAGGCAAAGCAACTGCAGAATTATTTGCTTCCGAGGGCGCTAATCTGATTATATGTGCAAGAAGGATAGATAGAATTGAAAAGTTCGCTGAAGAATTAAACTCAAAATACGGTGTGCCTGTTTATTTTGATAAACTGGATGTTCGTAATAGGGTGGAAGTAGAAAAATTTATTGATAATATCCCGGCTGAATTTAGAACAATAGAAATACTTGTTAATAATGCCGGACTTGCATTAGGTTATGCAGAATTTCAAGACGATAAAGTTGAAAGCTGGGAAACTATGCTTGATACTAATGTGAAAGGTTTGTTATATGTTACAAAAAAGGTAGTATCGATTATGATTGAAAACCGAAAAGGTCATATAATAAATTTAGGTTCAATAGCAGGCCACGAAGCTTACCCGAAAGGCTCTGTTTATTGTGCAAGCAAACATGCTGTTGCCGCAATAACTCGTTCATTACGAATGGATTTAATAGACAAAAATATTCGTGTCAGCTCCGTTGATCCCGGCATGGTTGAAACCGAATTTAGCAATGTGAGATTTTATGGAAATAACGAAAAAGCTGATAATGTTTACAAAGGTATAAATCCCTTAAAACCACAAGATATTGCAGAAGCTATTTTGTTTTGTGCTACCAGACCACCTCATGCAAATATAAATGAGATGATTATTATGCCAAGTGTACAAGCTAATGCATTTGTTACTTACAGAAAGAATTAAAATAATTTTGGCATTAAATTATTGAATGTTGAATTACAGAACATTCAGTTTAATATAAGAGACTTAAATCACCAGCGCCTTCCCTAATGATTTCAATGCTATCATTGCTTAAATCAACAATAGTGGAAGGCTCTCCGTTTAATGCACCGGTTGCCAACATTAAATCAACTTGAGAGTTAAATAGTGCTTGTATTTCTATCGGGTTATATATCACATTGCCTCTTCTGTTTGTAACACTTGTACTAATTATAGGATGGCCTAATTCCCTAACCAATGTTTGAGCAATCGCATGATTGGGTATTCTAATTCCAACAGTTTTTCTTTTTGTTATTAATTTTTTAGGAATGTCTTTTGATGCTGTTAATACAAATGTATAGGGCCCCGGTGTACATCTCTTAATAATTTTGAAAGCAAAATCAGAAACCCGCGCATAAAGTGAAATGTTTTTCAAATCAGGAATTATAAAGCTATAAAGCTTGTCAGTTGTTTCATTTTTAATTTGATATAATTTTTTTAATGCGGTATTATCAAATATATTGCAACCTAATCCATAAACCGTATCAGTTGGATAAATTATAACACCGCTTTTTTCTAAAATATCTATTGCTTTTTTTATATATCGCAATTGCGGTGTTTCCGGATGCAGTTCGTAATATTCCATCTACTTTGATCCAATTATTTATTAATTTGTAAATTATTCCGTTAACGACAAAAGATAGTAAATATTTTTCAAAATTTGTAAATAATATACTTTCTTTTTTTTATAAAAATATTTACTATTTTTCGAACTTATTTATTCACAAAAAGGTTTGAAACTTGAGTAAATTGGCAATTGTAGCACTTAGCGGGGGATTAGATAGTTGTGTTACCGCATCAATTGCGGCAAAAGAATATGAATTGGCATTTATCCATTTTAACTATGGACAACGAACCGAAAAACGAGAGTTAAAAGCTTTTCATGAAATTTCGGAATATTATAAAGTTAAAAAGCGATTAATTATTGATCTGATGCATTTGGCAAAAATAGGTGGTTCTTCTTTAACTGATAATTCGATTGCCGTTAGCAATGCCAATTTGAATAACCAAAATATTCCAACTTCGTATGTGCCTTTTCGCAATGCAAATATTTTGGCTGTTTCTACAAGTTGGGCCGAAGTAATTGGCGCCGAGGCTATTTTTATTGGTGCGGTTAATGAAGATTCATCCGGTTATCCCGATTGCAGACCCGATTTTTTTACTGCTTTTGAGCACACAATTGATTTAGGTACTAAGCCGGAAACCAAAATTAAAATTAATACACCGGTAATTTCAATGACAAAAGCTGAAATAATTAAAACCGGAATTGAAAATAATGCGCCATTGCATTTAACTTGGTCTTGTTACCAGAATGAAGATGTTGCTTGCGGACTTTGCGATAGTTGTGCTTTGAGATTACGTGGATTTCAAGAAGCCGGCGAAACAGACCCGATTGATTATGAAATTAAACCTTCCTACTCAAGAAAATAAATTAAATAACTTACTAAAGTTAAAACTTACTGAGGTTAAAATGGAAAACAAAAAAAATATATTGGAAACTTTTGAAAATCAGTATCCGAATCGTGATTATATTATTTCGCATATTGCTCCGGAATTTACTTCAGTTTGTCCTAAAACAGGCCAACCTGATTTTGCTACTATCTATTTAGACTATATTCCGGAAAAACTATGTGTGGAATTAAAGTCTTACAAGCTTTATTTAAATTCATTCCGTAACGACGGTATTTTTTACGAAAACGTGACAAACAAAATTCTTGATGATTTGGTTGAAACTCTTGAACCCAGATATATGAAAATTACTGCCGAATTTAATGTGCGGGGTGGAATTTCTTCCGTTATTGAAGTAGAACATTTTAACGATGATTTTTATGAATTATATGAAGATTAAATAATTAGACTCTAAACAATTAAACCTTAAATATTTAAACAGTTAATTAAATGAATCAAAAAATTATACATCTCAGAAGTTTTTTTCTAAAAGAAAAAGAAAGAATTTTTTCTGATTCTAAGAATTTTTCAGATGCGTTTCAACGATGCAGAAAATACTCCGAATTAGTTGAGAGTGTAATTTTTGATTTTTTCGATAATGAAAACCTTGACTTTGCAATTGCTGCAACAGGCGGGTTTTGCAGATATGAATTAGCTCCTTTTTCAGATATCGATTTAATGTTTATTGTTGATGATCCCGAGCTGATAAGTGAAGACTTAACAAAACGGATTTCAATGCTCTGGGATTGCGGGTTAGAGGTTTCACATACAATTAGATGCAAGGATGATATACAAAAGTTTTTTGACGAAGATTTACATGCCTTTACCCAATTCTTTGAGAATAGATTTTTAGTTGGTAATAAAGACATTTACTGTGAGTGGGAAGAATCAATCTTTTCTTTTTTTGATAATGAAGAAAAAAAATCTACATTATTTAGTTTTTTAGACGATGTAAAAAAACGCCATATTAAATATGGAAAATCTCCCAAAGTATTGGAACCTAATATAAAATATACAGCCGGTGGTCTTAGAGATATACAAGTTTTGGAATGGATTTATTCTATTTTAAATTCGAATATTTTGCAATCAAACAGTTCTTTTACTGCAACTCAAACTTTTTTGAATCATTTGGATCAAAAAAAACTTGTTAATAGTTTAGAATTAGCAAGAGTTGAAAAAGCATACGAACAACTTCTTGATATCAGAAATAAAATGCATAGCATCAGCAATATGCAAAACGATCGTTTCGATTTTTCAATTCAAGAAAAAGTTACACAAGCTTCCGGATATGATGTTTCCGAATGGCCATTGTTCATGAAAAGATATTTTGAAGATACAAGTATAATTTTTCGCTTTTCAAAAACTCTTCAAAAAAGATTCAAAGAAATTGTTTCTAATCCGTTTCCAACCCAACTTGCAATTGAACTGGATGGAGATTTTGTTTTTACGGGCAATATTATTTCAATTGCCGAAAACAAGCAATTATCAATCTCCGGAATTATCCGAGCGTTTTATTACAGAGGAATCTATGATGCAAGGTTTGATGAAAACCTTAGAGCTTTAATTATTGAAAGCATTGAATATCAAAAAAGCGATTTAAAACATGAACCCAAGTCTTCTGTTTTTATGCGTGAAATTCTGAGAATGGATAGAAATGTGTTTACTACATTGGCTGTGATGAATGAGTTGGGAGTATTACCCGTTTTTATGCCGGAGTTTTCCGAATTGGTCGGTTTCTTTCAACCCGGAGTTTATCATTGCTATACTGCAGATGAACATACATTGATTTCTATTAAGAATCTTGAAAAACTGAAAGAAGAAGATTCGCGGTTGGCTTTTATTTATAATAATCTTCTCGAAAAAGATTTGCTTTATTTGGCAATGTTATTTCATGATATAGCAAAACCCATTTCCTTGTCGGGGCATGAAATTCTGGGGGCCGAAATTGCAAGTACCGTTTTAAATCGTATGGGGTACGAACAGAAGGAAATTGAATTAATCCAATTTTTGGTTCATAATCATCTTGTTATGGAGCAAACTGCTTTCAGAAGAGATTTAAATGATCCTTCTACGCTGGATAATTTTACATCACTATTTCCTTCCTTAAAACATTTGGATATGCTTTACTTAGTTACTTATGCCGATTTAAGTGCCGTAGCACCGGTTGTGTGGACGCAATGGAAGAATGATCAGCTTTTTGAACTTTACAGAAAAACCAAACAAATGTTGGAAGATCAGCTTTCCGGCGAAGAATTGCTTTTCAAAAAAACAATTAGAGTTTTACAACGAAACGGACAAAATAATGAAGTAAAAGAACATATTGAATCCATAAATGATGTTAGTTATGTTCAACAATTTACCGAAGATGAAATTCAAGAGCATGTTAGGGAAATAGAAAGAGGCTCTAAAGTTTCTGTATTTTTTAAAGTCGATTCGGGGTTTACAAATATTACCATTCTTTCAAAGGATTCTTTTTCGTTGCTTTCAAAGCTTTGCGGTGTTTTGTCTATTAACGATTTAAATATTCACGATGCAAGAATATTTACTCGCAAAGACGGAATTATTATAGATAGCTTTAATGTTACGGATTATCGTTCCGGCAAAATTGTTGACCCGGCTCAATATAAAAAAATTAAATTCGATTTGGAAAATTGCATTAACGGTGATTTCGAAATAAGTAAGGAATTTAAAAATTTACAATCCAGATGGCGTAGATTCGAGAATAAAATTTTTAGAAAAAAAACAAAAATAAAAATCAGATTCGAAGAGCATGAAAGATTTACTATTATTGATGTTTCAGCTCCGGATAAAGTGGGTTTGCTTTACACAATCACAAAAAAATTAAATGAACTCGGATTAAATATTTATTTCGCAAAAATTTCTACAAAAGCCGATGATGTTGTCGATTCGTTTTACACTTTAGATAGTAGCGGGAAAAAAGTTCTGCATCATGATTATGAGTTAATTCGCTTTTTATTAACTGAAACTATTAGCGATTTGTTTTAAGGGATTTTTAATGAAAAATAGCAATCATTCCATAGGTGTTTTCGATTCAGGCATAGGTGGCTTAACAGTTGTTAAAAGGATTGAAAGTTTTTTACCAAACGAAAAAATGATTTATTTTGGCGATACGGCACGTGTTCCCTATGGTACAAAATCAAATGCCACAGTAGTTGAATATTCAATTCAAGATGCTAATTTTTTAATTAGCAAAGATGTTAAAATTATTGTGGTTGCTTGCAATACCGCTTCATCGGTTGCTCTTTCGGCAATTGAAGATCGATTTAATTTACCGGTAATTGGAATGATTGAACCGGGTTCCGAGCTGGCACTTAATGAAACACGGAATGGGAAAATAGGGGTTATCGGTACTAATGCAACAATAAATAATAAAGCTTATTCAAAACAGTTAAAAAAGCAAGATAAACAAATTAAAGTTTTCGAAAAGGCTTGTCCGCTTTTTGTTCCACTTGCCGAAGAAGGTTGGACGGATCATGAAGTTAGTTTTTTAGTTGCCGAAGAATATTTAAATGAATTTAAAGAAATAGGAATAGATACATTGGTGCTTGGTTGCACGCATTATCCTCTACTTGCGGATGTAATTCATAAGGTTTTAGGAAATAATGTTTCTTTAATCGATTCAGGAACCGCTGCTTCCATTCAAGTGAAAAAATATTTGGAGAAAAATGACCTCTCCAATATTATGAAAAATAAAAAAGTACAGCATGAATTTTACGTGAGTGACTTACCTGATAAATTCAGAGTAATTGCCGAAAGATTTATGGGTAGGCCAATTAAAAAAATTAATAAAGTGGATTTGGAAGAAATTATAAATCTGTAAATTTCGCTGCTGTTATTTTTTTATTGATTTTATTTATCACATACTTTTAGATTTTGCATATTTTTTCTTCGGGCTCCTTTCTTTGATTCATTCCAGCTTTTCTTTAAATTTAAGTTGATTTATTTATCTTAACTTTATGGAGAAAAAATGAAGAAACTTTTTTTTATTATTTTAATTTTTATAGTTTCAATTTCTTTTGCCCAAAAACGAGCAATGACGGTAAAAGATATGTGGGCTATGAAAAGGGTTGGAAATGTAACTTTATCGCCCGATAGCAAGACAATTGCATTTACCGTTACACAGTATTCAATTGAAAAAAATAAGGGGAATACTGATATTTGGCTAATCGATTCGGATGGTTCAAATTTACGCCCTCTCCAAACTTCAGCAGCAAATGAATCGCAACCTGTATTTTTACCAAAAGGTAATAAAATTTCTTACATTAAAAACGGTCAACTTTGGGTTTGTGATTTGGATGGTAAAAATAATTCACAAGTTACTGATATTTACACCGGCGTTTCAGGAGTAGTTTGGAATCCGGATGCAAATCAAATTATTTTTTCTTCAAATGTTTGGCCTGATTTAAGTACTCAAGCTGAAAATAAAGCTCGTGATGAACAAAAGGCCAATTCAAAAGTAAAAGCAAAGGTAATTACACAATTAATGTATTTTGCTTGGAACCGTTGGCGTGGTGATAAACGCGATCATCTATTTT
>CAZCBD010000136.1:0-7591 GCA_964496755.1 uncultured Melioribacteraceae bacterium | reverse complement strand
GATCGATAGTATTACCACCGTCAGTTAAAGCACCTGCAACAGGAGAAGCAACCGTTAAGTTACCGTAAACAGAAACATTACCGGCTAAAGTAATTTTACCGGCAGAAGCGCTAATATTAACGTTTGGTAATTCACCGCCTGAAATTGTAACGGCTTTTGAAACATTAACAAAACCATTTCCAACAGTAGCGGCAGAAGAAGAGATAACTTTACCTGTGTTAGTTAAAGTTGCACCTGCACCTGTTAAATTAAGGGTATTATTATTTAATTTTATAATAGAAGCTACATTAGCATTTCCAAGAGTTGTACCTGCAAATGTAAAGTCAGCATTCATTTCAATTGTACCGGCAGCGTTATTTGCAACAGTACCTGTAGCTGTACCACCGGTTAATTTGATAGTACCGGTTGAAGAGTTTGTTAATTTTTCTGCATAAACAGAACCATTAGCAACTATACTACCTGTACTAACATTAAGTAATTCAATTTTACAAGCCTTGCTTGTAGTACCGGAAGCAGTAAAACCATTTGATAAAGTGATTGTACCTGTACCGTTATTATCGATAGCAGCAGTAAACTTACCCGTAGTACCACTATAAGCAAAGTTAAGATTTCCGGTAACATTGATATTACCGTTACCATTATTATCAATTGCACTACCTGCATGATTTGCAGCAAGAGTCCATGTAGCATTTGTAATATTTACAGTACCTGTATTGGAATTCAATACTTTACCTGATGTAAAGCTTACATCGCCGATATTAACAGTGTTACCTGCAGGGGTATTGGTAAAAGTACTTGTAGATAAATCCAAAGCACCGTTAAAAGTAACATTACCTGTAGTTACTGTAATTCCACCTGTAGTTTTAACAGCATTAGCAACTGTTAAAGTTTCGCCTGCTGTAATGTTAACTGTTAAAAGACCTGTACCTAAATCAGCTGGTAATTCAGGGCCTGCAGCTAAACTGGCAGTACCATTATAAGTAACATTTACATTTGTAGTTGTAAATGCTTCATTAACTGTACCGGCAGTACGTACAATTGTACCCTGAACAGTAACATTAGCAGTAGTAATGTTTAATGCACCGGATGTCAATGTAATGCCTGCAACCAACTTAAATTGCTTACTGCCACTGGCAGAAGTACCTAAGTTTACAGTTTTAGAAGCACCCGGATTAATTGTTAATCCGTTGGTAATTGTAACAACATCTAAACCGTTAAAACTTTGAGCTACAAAAGTAACTTCTTTAGTAACGGTTAAAGTTGCTTCACCGTAAGTATCTGCATCGATGTAAATTACATCACCTGCAGAAGCTTGAGTGTGAGCCTTGGTAATTGTTTTGTATGGTTGTAACTGACTACCGTTACCGGTAATGTCATTACCATTTGTATTACTTACGTAAATATTAGCAGCAAAAGAACTTGTTGCTAAAAATAAAAGCAATACAAACAATGAACCAAGTTTCTGCAATAGTTTGCTTTGACTCATGTTTTACTCCATAATTGATTAATAAAAAACGTACTAAAAATTTTAATTTTTCCTCCACGACTTAATTCTAAGGTGGCAGATATTTCTCCATCGAACATCTCCCTATATATTTTTTTTTCTTTCATTGTCTCCATTTGATTATTATAAAAATTTCGCACTTTACTACCCGAGCTTGTATTTAATTAAAGTTATATGTTCTGCAATTTCTGTAATATGCATATATATAGTACACCTAATGTATAAAAAACCATAGTATCAAATCAAAAATATAAATTTGTTTATATGTTGTCAATATATATTTTATTAAAGTTTAAAATTTAATGATTATTTAACAACTTTATTTCTATAATCTTAAACCTTACTTTCTACTTAAAAACTTTAACAAAAAAGCAAGAATAAAATCAATAAACAAGATTACAGTAAAAACAATATACAAACAAAAAAATATTTTAACGTGATAAAGCTCAAAATTTCTATCACGCATTTATTTAATAAAATTTACTTGCTAAAGTAAATTTGAAAAATCTATTTATAAATTCAGAATTAAAAAACACGGGGCAACCATATTTATCAATAAAATTAATGGTTTCATGAATACCACTACATTCTAAAGCAAATTTCCAAGGCATTGGGAAAGCAATTGCAGTAAATATATTTGCCCATTTTCTAATCATAATATTCAACTTAAATCTTAAAAACATTCATCTCCAAATACGTAAAAGACTGTAATAACAACTATCGATAGTTGATTTAGAAATTAAAAACATAAAAATATAGAACAGGTCAAAATTTTTTTAATAAAATATAATACTGATTTATCATTTAAAAGCCAAATAATTTTTCAAATTTAAAATAAATGGCATTCAATATTTTAAGGTACGGAAAAAAAATAATTTTAATAATGCAAAAAAAAACACCTTATTTGTTATGAACTCTAATTCCTTCTTTTCCTGCAATAATAACAATATCGGCCAAATTAATAAAAAGTCCGTGTTCAACAATGCCCGCTCTTCTTTCAAGCTTAAGAGCAAGTTCAACCGGCGAATTGATGGTTCCGAAATCAGCATCTAAAATTACGTTGCCTTCATCTGTTTTGAAAATTGTATTATCGGAAATTCTTGGTTTTACTGTAGATCCAATCGATTCTAAAAATTTAATTTCCGATTCAACTGCAAATTCAATTACTTCAATAGGCACCGCCCATTTAGTGCCAAGCTTATCGGAAAACTTAGAATCATCGGCAATAATAATTTCTTTTCGTGAAGCTTGTGCTATAATTTTTTCGCGAAGCAATGCACCCCCGCCGCCTTTAATCAGATTTAAATCGGCATCAATTTCATCTGCACCATCAATGGTTAAATCAATAACAGGATTCTCTTTTAAATTAGTTAACGGAATATTTAACTCCTTTGCCTGATTTTCGGTTTGAGTTGAGCTTGGAATACCTTTAATATTTATTAAACCGCCGCTTTTTAAAAGTTCGGAAATTTTAAGCAGTGCAAAATATGTGGTCGAACCGGTACCAAGCCCTATTATCATCCCCGATTTTATATAATCAACCGCTTTTTCGGCAGCAAGTTTTTTAAATTCGCTCATTTATTTCTCTCTTTCATTTTTGGATTTTCGCTTTATCAAAACTAATTAAATTAAATTTTATTCGCACTATTGATTTTGAAAAATGTTTTTTGATTTATAATTGTAAGCACGTTTTTCTACGAAAAAAAATTTAATGGTGTTTTGATCTTATAAATAAAAGAGTTTGTTTCATTCAATTTAGCAGTTTATTTTTTCAATATTAAAAGATTAAACTGTTGGTTTTATTATTCCTTTCACTGAACTTCCTCACACTGAACAACAATGCACACTTTCACACTGAACAACAGCACCATCTTCACACTGAGCGTAGTCGAAGCGTGAAAACAAATACAAAAAAGGTAATTTGTTTTTGAACTCTTGCCCCCGCATACTTCGACAGGCTCAGTATGATTTCGACAGGCTCAGTATGCTGAATACACCAAGCATGCTCAAATACCGATGAATTGGAACAGGTTCGTTCAGAATACCTTTGCCTCCAATAAACTCTTATTCTAAAAAAGTTGGAATTTGTCCAACTAAAAAATAAATGGTAAATTTTGGGATTAAATTTTTACATATATAATATATAGATAGTTTTCACGAAAGGTAAAGAATGAACAAACCAAAAGTATATATTGAAACATACGGCTGTCAGATGAATCTTTCCGACACTGAAATAGTAAAAGGAATTTTAATAAATAGTGGTTATTCAATTACGGATAGTCAGGAAAATGCAGATGTAATTTTAATGAATACTTGCAGCATCCGCGAAAATGCCGAGCAACGAATTTACGGTCGATTGGGAAATTTTAAAAAATACAAAACCACCGATACAAAAAAAGTTATCGGAATAATAGGTTGCATGGCTGAAAGATTACGCGAAAAATTAATTGAAAAAGAAAAAGTTGTCGATTTAGTTGTTGGGCCCGATGAATATAGAAAACTTCCCCAATATATAGAAGAAGCACGAAGCGGTTCAAAAGGTATCGGCGTAAAACTTTCGCGCACCGAAACATACGATGATATAATTCCATATCGCGAAGAAGGAATTTTAGCTTGGATTCCAATCATGCGCGGCTGCAATAATTTTTGCACATATTGTGTTGTTCCATATACCCGTGGCCGTGAACGCAGCAGAGATTTGAATTTGATTGTTGAAGAAACTCAAAAATTATCCGAAAGAGGTTTTAGAGAAATCACTTATTTGGGCCAAAATGTAAATTCGTATAATTCAAATAATAATGACTTTGCAGACATGCTTGCAGAATGTGCAAAAGTTGCACCCGATGTTCGATTGCGCTTTGCAACATCGCATCCTAAAGATTTAAGCGACAAATTACTTTATACAATTGCCGAAACCGAAAACATTTGCAATTATATTCACTTACCGGTACAATCGGGTTCATCGGCAATCTTAGAAAAAATGAACCGAACATATACCGCAAAAGAATATTTGAACTTGGTTGAAAGAGCAAAAAAAATCATTCCCGGTGTAAGTTTTACTACGGATATTATTGCCGGTTTTCCAACCGAAACTGAAAAAGATCACAAAGCTACTTTGGATTTAATGAAACAAGTTCGCTACGATGGCGCTTATATGTTTAAGTATTCACCCAGAGAAGGAACAAAGGCTTTTAAAATGAACGATGACGTTCCCGAAGAAGTGAAGGTTAAAAGACTTAATGAAATTATTGATCTGCAACAAAAAATTTCTGCCGAAATAAATGAAGCATTAATCGGAAAAATTACAAATGTACTTGTGGAAGGTTTTAGTAAAAAATCAGATGAGCAACTTTCCGGCAAAAATGATGAAAATAAAGTTGTGGTTTTTGAAGGAAATCAGGATATTAAAATCGGCGATTATGTTGATGTGCAAATCACAAAATCAACTTCTGCAACTTTAATTGGTAAATTGGTATAATTTTAAACCACAAATTTGAACGGAGTTGTTTAATTGAAAAATAAAGGCAAAGCAAAACTAAAATTGTTATTTCAAATTCAGATTATTTTATGTTTAAATATTTTCAGCCTTTATTCACAGGATATTAATATTATACCGCAACTAAAAAAAATTGAAGCGGGCAAAATTGAAGAAGTAAAATCTCAATTGAAAATATTAAAAACAAAAAACAAAAATTCTCCGAATTTAATTTTTTTGGACGCTGTTTTAACCGAAACCGGCGAAGTTGCACTAAAAAAATATACCGACCTTTATTTGAAATATCCACAAAGCCAATTTGCCGATGCCGCCGTATTCCGTATTTTCAGTTACTACTATGCACTAGGCTATTACAAAAGAGCTAACGAATATTTAACAAAATTAAAAAAGGAATATCCGAAATCTCATTACATTAAAATTGCCGAACGCAATATTCCTCCAAGTAAATATCTCGACAAAAGAGTTATTGTTAAAAATAAAACTGAACTATCTAATTCAGATAATCGGAATTTTACAATTCAAGCCGGAGCTTTTTTAAATTATAATTATGCCCTCAGATTAAAAAAACGATTTGAAAGGACCAACTTAAAAACACGTATTTCAAAAAAGGAAATTGCCGGCAGCATATTAAATGTAGTTACCGTAGGAAAATTTGAAACTGAAAATGAAGCACGCACCGTTTTGCAAAAAATAAATCGTGATTTTAAAATTAACGGCAGAGTAGTACGAAATAAATGATTCGCACATAAATAGGGCTGAAATTTATTTTTATTTGTTATATTTTAGGGTTTAACTTTAAAGAGAATTATGTCTGCCTACGAATTTCAAAATAAATACGGAATAATCGGCAAATCAAAAGCCATACACGACATAGTCGATATTGCAATGCAAATTGCAGATTCGGATATTTCCGTCCTGCTTTATGGTGAAAGCGGCGTTGGAAAAGAAGTGTTTGCAAAAGCAATCCATTATGCAAGCAATCGTTCAACAAAAAAAATGGTAAGCGTAAATTGCGGAGCTATTCCGGAAGGTTTATTGGAAAGTGAATTATTCGGACACAAGCGCGGATCATTTACCGGAGCTTCGGTAGATAGAAAAGGGTATTTTGAAATTGCCGATAATGGCACGCTATTTTTAGATGAAATTGCCGAAATGCCTTTAACCACACAAGTTAAGTTACTGCGAGTTTTGGAAACCAAAGAATTTATGCCTGTTGGCAGTGAAACCGTAAAAAAAGTAAATGTTCGAATAATTGCAGCAACAAATAAAGATTTACAAAAAGAAGTTGATGCCAGACAATTTAGAAAAGATTTGTATTTTAGACTGAAAGCCGTAACATTAAATATACCCCCGCTTCGTGAAAGGCCCGAAGATATAGGACTTTTGGCAAATCACTTTGTAAGGAATTATGCCGAACGCAATAATATACCAAATGCAACTATTACCGTAGAAGCATTGGATATGCTTTATCAATATCATTGGCCAGGCAATGTTCGCGAATTAAAAAATATAATTGAAACCGCAATGGCACTCAGCAAAACCGGAATATTAGATAATAAATCTTTTTTGCCATTGCTGTCGAATTTTCAATCACCTCAGGAAGAAAAAAGATTTTTACCGATTCATTTGAATAAAACCCCCGAATCGTTAGATAGAGAAATGCTCTATCGCGCACTAATTGAAATTAAAAAAGACTTAATGGAATTAAAAGAGTTAGCATATAAAAACATAAACGAATCAACTAAAGTTTATGATATTAACAACAATGATGAACTTGAAAGTTTGGAAGAACTGGAAAAAAAAGCAATAATAAAAGCTTTGGAATATACAAAGTTTAACAAACGAAAAGCTGCTCAGATTTTAAAAATTAGTGAACGAACACTTTACAGAAAACTAAATGAATATGGACTCAATTAATTTAAGATTAAAATCGATCTATTTTCTATTAATTCTAAGCATAATATTCGGCTTGAATGCCTGCAGCTATTCCTTTACCGGTTCAAGTGTTCCACCTCATCTTAAATCCATCGCCGTTCCAACAGTAAATGATCGAAGCAACAGCGGTATTCCATCTTTAAGTACATATTTAACAAACCAATTAATTAATAATTTTATTGATGACAATAGTTTGCAAATTGCAAAAAAGGGATACTCCGATGCTTTGTTGGAATGCACAATTACAAGCTATTCAAACAAAATTGCAGCTGTAACAAATAATTCAAACACAGGAAACCAACGTCAGATAAGCATTTCAGTAAAAGTTGTTTATACCGACTTGATAAAAAGAAAAAAAATATTTGAACGCACATTCAGTGATAAACGCAACTATTCAACTTCCGCTTCAAATCAAATCACTCTAATCGATGAAAAGGCAAATGAAATTCTGAAAAAAATCAGTGAAGATATTTTACTTGCAGTAATCTCAAATTGGTAAAAAAATGAACATTAGCGACATTATTTTAATTACCTATATTTTATCATTATCGGTTTTAATGTTTTTTGGCTTGCATGGCTTTGTAATGTTTTACCTCGACAAAAAAAACAAAAGCCCGAATTTTGAAAAAATTGAATATGACAATCCCCCCGTAATA
>CAZCBD010000135.1:0-7653 GCA_964496755.1 uncultured Melioribacteraceae bacterium | reverse complement strand
CTTTATTCGAAAATAATATTCCGATATGGGGGATGAATTATTACGGTGAAACTCATATGCCCGAAGCAATACAAAATATATTACCGTATTTGGAAAAGATACTTTTGAATATTCCCGAAGACGCACCTTATAGAGGCCCGGAAGATTTTGAGGAAAATGATTTTAGATATCGGTGTGAATGGATTGGAGATCCACATACTTTTCGAGGAAAGGAATTGATTTTCTTTGATAAAGATTTAGTGTTTGAATTAAGATTTGTTGGAGGGGAATTACTTTAGATTTTCAAGATAAATCTTTAATTGAAAATTGGTGCATAAAAAAGATGATTATTAAATGGAAGAATTGAGTAAAACAATAGTTGGTTTGTCTTTTTACGGTTTAATTTACATTAAAAATTTGGACAAATGATAAACAATAAAAGCCATAATCCAAGCAATAGAAATAGAATAAAAAATATAAAGTCTTGTCCATTTCCAGCTACCGGCTTCGCGATGAAAAACAACCGTAGCGGCAATGCATGGTACATAAAGCAAAACGAAGACCAAAAAAGCCAGAGCAATAGGTAAATTATATGCAGTGTCATTTCTGAGTAATTCACGAAGCGAAGCTGAGTTTTCGTCTGCATCTCCAAGTGCATATATTGTTCCCATTGTTGAAACAACCACTTCTTTAGCAGCAAAACCGGTTACTAAAGCAATTCCAAGTCTCCAATCAAATCCTAACGGCTTTATTACAGGTTCAATAATTTTACCTAATTTACCCGCAAAAGAATATTCTAAAGTTTTTGTTGCAGATAGATTATTTTGAGCTTGAATAGCTTTTTCCTTTTCCTTTTCCGTTAAAGAATTATTCAATTGAATTTTTTCGATTGCAGCCTTTTTCTGAATTTCAATGGTTTCATTTTTCGGATAGTTGCTTGCAATCCATATTATCACCGAAGCCATTAATATTACGGTTGCTGCTTTGTGCAAATACATTTTAGCTTTAAACCACATTTGCATTAAAAGAGATTTAAATGTTGGCATTCTATACGGGGGTAGTTCCATTACAAAAGGTTCGGAATCTCCTTTAAATATTGTCGATTTAAAAAATTTGGCAGAAAGCAATGCAATAATAATTCCGAATAAATAAATTGCAAACAAAGCATTTCCAGCAACAGAGGGGTCTAAAAAAGCGCCAATAATTAAAATATAAACAGGGTATTTTGCTCCGCAACTCATGAAAGGAATAATTAATAAAGTGGTAATTCTATCACTTTCACTTTTCAAGGTTCTTGTAGCCATAAAAGCCGGAACAGAACAACCAAAACCGGTTATCATTGGGATAAATGATTTTCCGTGCAAACCGAATTTGTGCATTACCTTGTCAATTACAAAAGCAGCCCGGGCCATGTAACCGGTGCCTTCTAAAATCGCAAGCGATAAAAATAAAATTAAAATGTTTGGTAAAAATACCAGTACTCCTCCCACACCTGCAATAATACCATCTACTATTACGGATCGGGCAATATCATTTGTAATAATCGAACTGAAAAAGATCGAAATATTTTCAAATAAATACTCAATCCAATTCATTGGTGCTTCGCCTAGTTTAAAAGTTAACTGAAAAATAAGCCACATAAAAAAGGCAAAGATTGGTAATCCGGTAATTCTATTCAATAATAATTTGTCAATTTTTTCTGAGGTCATAGTTTTTTGCGGCGGAGTTTTTACGGTTTCCTGTAATGCGCCTCTAATAAAAGCATATCTTTCTTCGGTGATTTGCATTTCCGGGTCATTGTCAAAAGCTTTTTCGGTTTCAATAATTGCATCACTAATGAATTTTGATGCTTTAATCCAAATAGGATATTCTTTTACAAATGAGTAAACGGATTTATCATTTACGAGCAACTTTATGGCAAGCCATCTGGTGTTATATTTTGCAGATAGGTTTTTATCGGTAGATAAAATTTCAGAAAGTTGCTCTATTTTTTCCTCAATTAATTGTGAATAAGAGAGTTTGTTTTTTTTTGCTTCAATCTTGCCTGTGTATAAATCAACAATGTGTTCAAGTAAAGAATCAATTCCTTTTTGTTTTACTGCTGAAGTTGGAACCATATGGGCACCAAATAATTTTTCCAATTGTTCAACGTGGATGTTGATGGATTGTTTTTTTACTTCATCGAACATATTTAATGCTACAATTAAATTAACTCCCAAATCCATAAGTTGTGTGGTTAGATATAAATTTCGTTCCAAATTGGTGGAATCTATAACATTTACAACAACGTCGGGCTGTTCATTCAGGAGATAATTTCTTGCCACCACTTCTTCGGGGGAATATGAAGTTAAACTGTATATTCCCGGTAAATCAATAAATCGCAATAGGTATTCGCCATATTGAATATGTCCTTCATATTTTTCAACCGTAACACCCGAAAAATTTCCAACTTTTTGGTTTGTCCCGACAAGGGAATTAAAAAGTGAAGTTTTGCCACAATTCGGGTTACCGGCAAGAGCAATCAAGATTTCTTTTTTATTTATCATAAATTACTTTAAGTCTAAAAAATTTAATATTTAATTTTAATAGGTGAAACTAAAATTGTTTCAGCTTCTTCCAAACGTAATGAAAGATTAAAATTATTGACTCTAATTTCTATCGGGTCGCCCAAAGGGGCTTTTCTGATTAGTTCAATAGTAGTATTTTTAACCAATCCCATATCCATCAATCTTCTTCTAATTTCACCTTTTGCTTTTACTTTATTAATTATGGCAATGTCGCCAATTTTGATTTTATCTAATGGACAATCTAAAACATTATTTGTCTCAACTATTACTTTATACGAAAATTCTCTTCCCATCTCAATTAATTCGGCGTTTGTTTCAATGAACAAATGTCCGGAAAGAGAATTTTTAATAACTTGGACATTATCAGAAAGTTTTAATCCGAATCTTTTAAAATTTTCCTGAGCACCTAAACCACCGTCAATTTTAATAATTCTAACGTTGGATTTTTCAGGACAGTATGCAAGACGTGAAATAATTTTCATTCCTTCTTCTCACCTTATAAGTTTATAGAGTAACTTTAAGAGTTATTTTAACACCTTTGCGAATTACGTCAACATCAATTGTTTGACCTTTTTTAAGTTCCGACAATCTATCCATGTAATCATAAATATTTGAAACTTTTTTTCCATTGATAGCAATAATTTTATCACCTTTTTTCATGCCGGCCTTTTTAGCAGGACGTCCGTCAATAACGGCATCAACGCTTAATCCGTTGGTGCTTGATCCGGCAACGTCAGGCATAATTCCTAACGATACTTTATAGCGTCTTTTACTATTCGGTTGCGGTGTTTTGGGTCCGGCTTCGGTAAATGTTAATGAGCTATCTAAATTTGCAACGGTAGTTATTACATCGTAAGCATAGTCGGTAATTAATTTTTCTCCGACGTAATTGATTTTATCGGGAGTGTCTTTAGGAGTATGATAGTCCGTATGCAAATCCGTGAAAAAGAATAATACGGGGATATCTTTCACATAAAACGAAGCATGGTCGGAGGGTCCGTAACCTTCTTTTGACATTTTCAATTTGATTTTTTTTTCGGGAAGTTTATGTTTTAGAATTTCTTCAATTCCTTTTGCAGTGCCTGTGCCACCAACAGTAAGTTTTTTTGAATCCGGATTGAAACGTCCGATCATATCGAAATTGAACATAAATTTAATTTGTTTTAAATCGACGAGCGGATTTTGTGTAAAGAATTTTGAACCATTTAAGCCGGTTTCTTCGGCTGAAAATGATAAAACCAAAATACTTCTTTTAATTTTATCTTTATTTGCATTTAATCTTTCGGCAAGTTCAATTATTGCAGCCGTGCCGGAAGCATTGTCATCCGCTCCAAAATGAATTGCGTTTGTATCGGGTTGGCGCGATCCGCTTCCGGGTCCGCCATAACCCAAATGGTCGTAATGTGCACCAATAACAATGTATTCGTTTTTTAATTGCGGATCGGCTCCTTCAATTTTAGCAACCACATTTTCGGTTTTAATTTTTTTCTCAATAACTTCTGTGGCAGCCGATAAGTTGATTCCCGTATTCAGGGAATAGGGAGTTTGTTCACTGTTGTAATATTCAATTAAATCATCGACAATGATGTCCGATTTTTCTAAAATTTTATCCGCTAATTCTTTTGTTATTTGAATTACCGGTATTTGATAGACGGGAAATCTGTGATTTAATTTTATAAAAACATTTTCAGAAGAGTTGGAAGCTATATTCGCGAAAATCACTCCCGAAGCACCATTATCCTTGGCAGTAAGTATTTTTTTTCTTAAAGATGAATGTTGGCTGAAATCTTTGCCGGGTATATCAGGATTGCTGCGTAAAATTAAAACCCATTTATTTTTAACATCAACATCTTTATAATCGTTCCATTTAATTGCTTCCGAATTAATATTTAATCCGAAGCCGACAAAAACAATTTCGGCAGTTAAAGAATCTTTTCGTGAAAATGATGTGGGGCTAAAATCTTTATTTAATTCAGCATTAAAATTTTCAAATTTAAAATAATTATTTTTGCCTAACTCTAATTTGGAAATTAAATTGAAATATTGAAAATAGTTGTTTGTTAATGGTTTTAAATTTATGCCTTTAAACTGTTCTCTAATATAATTAGCTGCAAGTTCTGCACCATTTAATCCGGGGCGTCTGCCTTCAAGTTTTTCGGATGCCAGATATCCGATATGAGCTTTTAATTCATTTACGGTAATTTCTTCAGAGTTTATAACTTGTGCCGAAATGGTTGTAGTTGCTATTAGTGAAAATAGAAAAACAATCGATAATAGATTTCGTTTGATAAAATTCATTCCAACCTCTAATTTAGATTTAATCTAATTCAAAAATAAAAAAAATAATTGAGAAAACTAATTAATTGATCAAAAAAACTAAAAAATAAAAGAAAAAATATTTACTTTGAATGGAATTCATCTTTAATTAAGTTTGCAATTCAGATTTTTGTGATAAAAAAATATGTTGGTGAAATGGAATCTATAAAAGAAATGTATAAAATCGGAAATGGTCCTTCAAGCAGTCATACAATGGGCCCCAAAAGAGCGGCCGAACAATTTTTAAGTAAAAATAGTAGTGCTGAAAAATTTGAAGTAACGTTATTTGGAAGTTTAGCTGCAACAGGAAAAGGTCATTTAACCGATAAGGTTTTATATGACACGTTTGGAAAAGATAACCTTGAAATTATTTGGAAACCGGAGGAGTTTTTACCAAAACATTCAAATGCGATGCGGTTTAAGGCTTATTCCGATAGTGAAGTAATAGATCAGTGGACAGCCTACAGCATAGGAGGCGGAGCGGTTATTGATGATAATACCGACGTGAAATCGGAAAGCATTTATCCGGAATCGACGATGGATGAAATTCTTATAATTTTAGAAAACGAGGGGCAGCAATTTTGGGAATATGTTGAACAACATGAGTGTGATATCTGGGATTATCTTTCGGAGGTTTGGCAAGTGATGAAAAACTCTATTCAACGTGGATTAGAAAAGGAGGGGACCTTACCGGGGGTAATTAAATTGCCACGTAAGGCCCATCAATATTATACAAAATCATTGAGCTTAAAGCATTCATTGAAGACCCGAAGTTTGGTTTTTTCATATGCTCTTGCTGTTTCGGAGGAAAATGCATCCGGAGGTGAAGTTGTAACTGCTCCTACTTGTGGTTCATCCGGAGTGTTGCCTGCGGTGTTGTATCATATTCAAAAAAGTTTTGATTTTCCGGATTCAAAAATATTAAAAGCATTAGCAACGGCAGGGTTAATTGGTAATTTGGTAAAAACCAATGCTTCGATATCGGGAGCTGAGGTTGGTTGTCAGGGTGAAGTTGGAACAGCCTCTGCAATGGCTTCGGCAGCGGTATTGCAGCTTTTTGGTGGTTCGGCAAATCAGATTGAATATGCAGCGGAAATGGGTTTGGAGCATCACTTGGGTCTAACTTGTGATCCGATTGCCGGCTTAGTTCAAGTACCGTGTATCGAAAGAAATGCTTTTGCTGCTACAAGAGCTTTGGATGCCAATACTTATGCAATGCTTTCGGATGGAAAACATAGAGTTAGCTTTGATAAGGTTGTTCGTACGATGAAACAAACAGGTTTTGATTTACCTGTTTTATATAAAGAAACTTCGGCGGGAGGTTTGGCAACACAGTGCTAATTGTCAAAATTTTTTATTAAAAAACTGTTTATTAAAATTCAGTGTTAGGTAAAAAAACTTTGAATTTACTTCCTTTGCCATATTCAGATTCAACTTCAATTTTTCCGTAATGGGCATTAACTATTTTTGAAACAATAGTTAAGCCCAACCCTTCACCTTTTACTTTATCTGGGTCTAATCGATGAAAGATTTTGAAGATTTTGTCATGATGTTCTTTTTTTATTCCAATTCCATTATCCTCTACAACATAAACGGAAAAGTTTTCTTTGGAATAACTGTATATTTTAATTTCGGTTTGTCTGGATTCGCTAGTATAGGTTATTGCATTGTTAATTAGATTAGAAAAAATTTGCATAATCTGAGCTTCGTCGCCATAACAGCTTATTAAATTATTGTCAATATGTGTTTTGATTTTTTTATGTTTAATTTGGAATTCGAAAGAGAAAAGTAAGTCTCTTATTAATTTATTCATATCAATTTTTCTTATGTTCATGATTTCTCTGCCGTGCCTTGAATATCTAAGTAAACCGTTTAATAATAAATCCATTCGGTAAATATTCTTTTTAATAAAATTTATTGCTTCGGGTAATTCGTTTTCAATGATTTTGTAAAACGAATCGGTTATGTTTTTATTCAAGTTTAGCTTGGTAATTTCTTCGGTTAATTCGGAAATTGAATATTCAAGTTCACTACTAAAACCATGAATATTTACTAGAGGGGTTCTTAAATCGTGCGAGGTAACATAAATTATTTGTTCTAATTCGGCATTTTTTTCTTTTAGAATATTATTTAATCTGAATCTTTCCTTTTGGATTCGTTTTCGTTTTTCAATTTCCTTTTGTAATTCTCGGTTTTTTTCTTGAAGTAATTTGCTTCTTTCGGTTAGTGTTGCGGTGCGGATTTTGAAAATGATATAAATAATCAAAGCGATAAAAAAGACAATTAGAAATCTGAACCAAGTAGTTGCCCAAAATGGAGGAGCTACAAAAATATTCAATTTGATACCCTTATCGTTCCAAACTCCATCATTGTTTGAGGCAAGTACTCTGAATGTATATTTCCCGGGAGGTAAATTGTAAGATACAAAATGTTGGTTTGTTTCGTACCAGGTTTTATCAAAATTTTCCATTTTGTATTTAAATCTGTTGTTGGCCGGATAGTTAAAATCCAGAGCGGCAAAATTTATTGTAAAGGCATAATCAGTATAGTTGAGTTTTAGATTTTTTGCATAAGTTATATTTGTATCCAGAACGATTCTGTTTTTCCATAATTTATTTGGTTTAATTTCTTCATTAAAAATTGAAAATTTCGTAAAAGCAATTTGGGGTTTGGTTTTATTTATATAAATGCTATCGGGATAAAATATGTTGAATCCATTTATTCCCCCAAATAAGAATTCGCCTGTTTTTAATTTTAACGAAGGTATATTAAATTCATTACTTTGTAATCC
>CAZCBD010000134.1:0-7671 GCA_964496755.1 uncultured Melioribacteraceae bacterium | reverse complement strand
CCAAGATTTTTAGAAAATCTTTTATCTCCGCCAGAGGCTTGAACAAAAATAAATGTAAATAACAATACAAAAAGAAAATATTTTTTTATCATTTCTAACCTTTATAAATCAGTTTAATAGATTTTAATAATCTAAAGATATATAAAATCTATTATCCAAAAAAATATTCGTGTTTTTAGTTTAAAATAGAAAAGGCAATCGTGAAAGATTGCCTTAAGAAAACCTATATTTTAATCTTAACTTAAACCATTCACGTATCTTGTGATCTGAGATTTTTTTCTGGCAGCGGTATTTTTATGTAACCTACCTTTACCGGCTGTTTTATCAATAAAGGATACGGTTTCCTTAAGTAATGATTCTGCAGCCGCTTTATCCGTTGTGGACTTTAATTTTTTTACTAAAGTTTTCAATTTAGAAGCAGCTTCCTTATTCATTCTTCTTCTTTTCTCGTTAGTTTTAATACGTTTCTTAGCTGACTTATGATTTGCCATTTTATATCCTATTATTTTAGTTTTTTCTCAGAAAACAAATATAATATTAATAAAAAAATTTGTCAAACATTCATTAATAAAATTAATTTTTTCAGATTAGCTAAAATTTGTAAAAACAACAATTTTTGGTGTTGTTTCAAGTTTTATTAATTTTACATTTTAAATTTCTAAAACATAATTTTTAAGCGTATGCTGAAAGTAAATGAAATATTTTTTTCAATTCAAGGCGAAAGCACTTATGCAGGAAAGCCTTCAGTTTTTGTTCGCCTTACGGGTTGCAACTTGCGATGTACATATTGCGACACTAAATATGCTTACGAAGAAGGAACTGATTTTTCAATTCAGGAAATAGTTAAACAAGTTGAAAAATACAATTGCAGTTTAGTTGAAATAACCGGTGGCGAACCTTTGTTTCAGAAAGAAACACCCGAATTAATAAATGAATTGATTAGCTCAGGTTTTGAAGTAATGCTTGAAACAAGTGGAAGTAAAGATATTTCTAACTTAAACAAAAAAACAAAAATTATTCTCGATGTTAAAACTCCCTCGAGCGGCATGGATAGTAAAAATTTGTACTCTAATTTTACTAACCTTAAATTTTCTGACGAAGTTAAATTTGTTATTGGCGATGAAAATGATTTTATGTTTGCAAAAAAAATTGTGGAAAAATATGAATTGGATGAAAAATGCGAAGTATTATTTTCACCGGTTTTTGGAAAAATTAAACCGGAAAAGATTGTTGACTTAATAATGAAAAATAAATTAAATGTCAGATTTCAATTGCAAATGCATAAATATATCTGGGAACCCGATAAGAGAGGTGTATAATGAAAATAGCAAAAGAATTTAAATGGGAAATGGGACATAGATTAACTTTTCACGAAGGGAAATGTGTTAATTTGCACGGGCATTCATACAAAATGTTGGTGGAATTGGAAGGTGAACCGGATTCCGACGGAATGGTTTTGGATTATTATGATTTATCACAAATTATTTTACCGATTTTAGATGAATTGGATCATGCTTTTATGCTCTATTCGGCAGATAAAGAAATAATTGAGTTTTTTAAAAAAATTAATTCGAAAATAGTAGTAGTTAATTTTGAAGCTACTGCTGAAAATATGTGTGGCTATTTTTTGGAGAAAATTAAAAACTCCAATTTGCCCGAGAATATTAATTCAATAAAGGTGAAGGTTTTTGAAACCGAAGACACTTATGCCGAAAATAAAATTTTAGTTTAAATTCGAAATAAAATAAATGTAAATTGAAAAAATATAAATTTAGTGAGGTATATCATCGCACAGAAAAACAAAAAAGACAGCATAGTGGAAAAACTTGTATCGCTTTGCAAGCGCAAAGGTTTCATATTTCAATCAAGCGAAATATATGGAGGTTTGAATGGATGTTATGATTACGGACCGCTTGGCGTTGAATTGTTAAACAATATTAAACAATCATGGTGGCAATTTATGACATACCGCGAAGATGTTGAAGGGCTGGATGCTTCAATATTGATGCACCCGAAAGTTTGGGAAGCTTCCGGACATGTTGAAAATTTTACTGATCCGATGATTGATTGCAAGCAATGTAAAGCACGATTTCGAGTTGATACGCTTGGCGAATCCTATAATGAAAAAAGAAAGAAAAAATTAATAATTTCGTTAAAAGAAAAGCTTTCGGCAATTCCGGAAAAAATGGAAAAATATAATATGTTGATTTCGGAAGAAAACGATTTAAATGATAATTTTGAATTGCTTTTGGAATCGGAATTTGCTTTTGAGCTTTTATCAGAAGCTGCTTGTCCGCAATGTGGAACAAAAAATAGTTTTACTGAACCGAAGAATTTTAATTTAATGTTTAAAACATTTTTAGGCCCGGTTGAAGATTCCGGTAACACAATATTTTTGCGTCCGGAAACAGCACAAGGAATCTTTGTGAATTTTTTAAATGTGCAACAGGCTACACGTCAAAAATTACCGTTTGGTATTGCCCAAATCGGCAAAGCATTCCGAAATGAAATAAATACAAAAAACTTTTTGTTTAGAACCAGAGAATTTGAACAAATGGAAATGCAGTATTTTGTGAAACCCGGTGAGGATCAGACAGCATATGATAAATGGAAAGAGTTGAGAAAAAGTTGGTATATTTCGCTAGGAATGCCTGAGGATAAATTACGATTCAAAGATCATCCCGAAGATAAATTGGCGCATTATGCAAAAGCTGCTGTGGATATTGAATATTTGTTCCCGTTTGGTTGGGGTGAAATAGAAGGTATTCATAATAGAACGGATTTCGATCTAAAACGCCACGAAGAATTTTCCGGTAAATCAATGAAGTATTTTGATGATGAAGCAAAAGAAAAATTTGTTCCGTTTATAATTGAAACTTCAGCCGGAGCCAGTCGGGGATTCTTTGCATTTTTAACCAATGCATATAATGAGGAAGAGGTTAACGGAGAAACAAGAGTTGTAATGAAATTTCATCCGCAGCTTGCACCAATTAAAGTTGCAATTTTCCCATTAGTTAATAAAGACGGAATGCCCGAAATAGCACGCGAAATAGAAAATGATTTGCGCCCGTTTATGAAAGTTTTTTATGATTCTAAAGGTGCCGTTGGCCGACGTTATCGCAGAATGGATGAAGTTGGTACTCCTTTTTGCATTACTGTTGATACCCAAACTTTGGAGGATAAAACGGTAACAGTTCGCGAACGCGATTCAATGGAACAGGAAAGAGTTAAAATAGAAGATTTACTCCATTACCTGTTAAAAAAATTAAAATAAATTTAAGACGACTTCGGTCGTCTTTTTTTTTATCTTTTTTTTGTGTATTAATGTACTAATGTTTTTATTGAACAACTAAACGGGTGAATTATGAATTCTAATCCAAAATCATTTATTCTTGACACAAACGTAATTTTGCATGACCCAACTTGCATTAATCGATTCGAAGAAAATGATATTGTTATTCCCTTGGCGGTTATTAAAGAAATTGATCATTTTAAACGAGGCAGTCAGGTTATTAATATTAATGCTAGAGAATTTACAAGGACTTTAGATAATCTTACCGGTGATGATATTTTTAACGGTGGGATTTCTCTCGGCAAAGGTAAAGGCAAAGTTAGGATTGCAATTACAAAATCATTGCACAAAGATATTCAGGAAATATTTAGAGAGGATACGGCGGATCATCGTGTTTTATCGGTAGCATATGAGTTACATTTGGCTTCGCATCAGAAAGATAAAATTATTCTTGTTACCAAAGATGTGAATTTAAGAATGAAGGCAAAGGCTCTTGGTATAAATGCTCAGGATTACACGAGCGATAGAGTAGGGAACATTGACGAACTGTATAGTGGGAAAGATACCATCGAAAACTTTGAAGATGAAAAATTACAAAGTTTATATAATCCGCCATACGAATTGGAAATTGAGGATTTAAAAGAAACCCTTAATTCGGAAATTGTGCCGAATAAATTTTTTATTCTGAAAAGTTATAATGGTTCTGCTTTGGCAATGATTGATAACAATGCGGAAAAATTAAAAAAAGTTGATAAACAGCCGGTTTTCGGGATAAAACCTCGGAATGCTGAACAAACATTTGCCATTGAGGCTCTTACAAATAATGATATTCCATTAGTAACTCTAACAGGAAAAGCAGGAACAGGAAAAACTTTACTTGCTTTGGCAAGTGCAATTAGCGTACGTAAATTTTATAGACAAATATATATTGCTCGGCCGATAGTACCTTTAAGTAACAAAGATCTGGGTTTTTTACCCGGAGATGTTGAACATAAAATCGGTCCGTATATGCAGCCGCTTTGGGATAATTTTAAAGTTATTCAAGATCAGTATAAAGAAACAGAAACAAATTATTCATTGCTTTCGAATATGGAAAAAGAAAAGAAGATTGTAATAGAACCGCTTAGTTATATTCGCGGTAGAAGTTTACAAAGGATATTTTTTATTGTTGACGAAGCCCAAAATCTTACGCCGCACGAGATAAAAACAATTATTACACGTGCCGGCGCCGGTGCAAAAATTGTTTTTACAGGTGATATTTATCAAATCGATCACCCGTATCTTGATACTATGTCAAATGGATTATCATACTTAATTGACCATTTTAAAGGGCAAAATCTTTATGCTCACATAAATTTGGAAAAAGGAGAAAGATCGGAATTAGCCGAACTGGCTAGTAATCTTTTATAAAAATTAAATTATTTTAAGTTTGAATTATTTTTGATATTGTTTTTCCAAATATTTTTCTGCCTTTTCGTGTGCTTGTTTGTAATTTTTTACATCAAGCACTTGTTTATATTTTTCAATTGCTTCGGGACGACGATTTAACAAATCGAAAAGCATACCTTGATAAAGAATGCTATTAGTTAAAAATCCGTTATCTTTTTTATCTATTTTTCTACACAAAGTTTCACATTCGGCAAAATATTTTAATGCCGAATTATTTTCACCCAGACTCATTTGTTTCATACCCAGATAATATGCTGCTTCTCTCCGGAAATTTTCATTAAAGCCAAAATCGCCTTTGGTACATCGCAAATAAATTTTTTCAAAAATCGGATAAGCATTTTTATAACCGTATTGTGCTATTAAAGATTTTCCGTAGTAACGTAAAAAGATCGGGTTGTCGGGGAATTGTGCTATTAATTCTTCTTCAAGCGGAATAGCATTAAAATATTTTTTTTCAAATAAATGATAAATTTTAACAAGTGTGTATTTTGCTTCTATTTTTGCGAATCTTCCATCTTCTGCTACCTGATGCAATTGTTGCAAGCCTAAGGTTTTATTGCCTGAGGGCAAAAAAATCATCAATGGTTTTGCGGCCGGATATTTTTCAGGTAAAGCTTCAGCAAAATAATTATAGATGCCAAAACCCAGTTTTAAATCAACATTCGATGAATCTAAATTATAAGCCGTGTAAACCAATTCCAATGCATCGGCACCGTTGGCTACGGCTGAAAACCAATCCATCCGGATCGATTGTAACAGGCCCTTAAATCCCAAAGCTCCGCCTTTAAAGAAAAGCGCCAAACTATTGTTCTCATCTTTATCTAATTGGCTATCGCAAAAATCAATAGTGGTATCAATCGTTTCGATAAATAGATCGTCTTTAGATTCATTATTTAGATCCAACAAAATTTCCCACCAAAGCAACATTGATTTGAAAAAATAAAAGGCCGGAAGGTTTTTTGTTTTTATTTTTTCAAATGTCTTTTTTGCAGCATCAAATTTTAGATTATATATTTGATTAATTCCTTTATTTATAATTGCATCCGGAAGATTGTTATCAAATGTTTGTGCCTTTATTGAGGAAAAAAGAATTAAAATGAATATTATCAATGTTTTTTTCATTTTTCAGTAAATTTATTTTTCGAATTGTTCGGAATTTAAATATTTTTTATTAGAATGTTCAATGTAAAATTAATGTAGTTAAAATTAATTGTTTTAACATTAAATAAATTAAACTTAAACCGGTAGGAATGTTTTGAAAGAACTAAAAGAGTTTTCGAAAAGATTAGCATCAAAAAGCGGTGCAATAATTAAAGATTATTTCAGAAAAGAAATTGTAATTGAAAAAAAAGAAGATGAATCGCCCGTTACTATTGCAGATAAAAAAGCTGAAGAAATAATGCGTGAAATGATAATGAAAAATTATCCCGAGCACGGAATATTGGGCGAGGAGTTTGGCAACTATAATGAAAATGCTGAATATCAATGGGTGCTGGATCCTATTGACGGAACAAAAAGCTTTATTTGCGGAGCACTTACCTTTGGCACATTAATAGCTTTAATGAAAAACGGTAAGCCTATTTTGGGTGTTATTAATCAACCTATTTTGGATGAGTTTCTGATTGGTGATAATAATGAAACATTTCTAAATGAAAAAAAAGTTAAAGTACGAGAGAATTTACTTTCGGAATCCGTTCTTTTAACTACTGATTATTTGGATATTGAAAAATTTCAGGATAGGAATAAATTTGATCTTTTATTGAGGAAAGTTAAATTATTTAGAAATTGGGGGGATTGTTACGGATACTATTTAGTAGCAACCGGATATGCCGATATTATGATTGATCCGATTATGTCTCCTTGGGATACGATGGCATTAATACCGATTATCAAAGGTAGTGGTGGAATTATTACGGATTATTCCGGAAATGATCCCGTAAAGGGGGATAGTATAATTGCAACATCAAAAAATTTGCACCCTGAAATTATTAAATTGTTGAACTGAAAAAACATTTTAGAAATAAAAAAACCTCTTCGTTTGAAGAGGTTTTTTGAAAACTATAATTTTTTATTAGTCTTCAACAATTGCGTCTACAGGACAAACTTCAACACAAGATTTGCAATCTGTACAAAGTTCAGGAACGATATATGTATGATCGTCTGAAATTGCCGGTTTTGTTTCACCTTCTAATGAATATTCATCGCCGGCAGAAAAAATTGCAGTTGTTGGACATTCGTCTATACAAGCAGCACAGTTAATGCAATCGTCAGTTATTTTCATTATTCTTCTCCTAGTTTTGATCCTTGTAAAATTGGATTTCTAAAATTAATTTTTTTTTGCAAAAAGACCAAATTATATTTTAAAAATCAGTAAAATTGAAATAAGACCTAATCCAATTAATACAAATTTATTATAAGTTTTTGATGATATTTTATTAAAGAACAAATGTCCTAACCATATTCCAACAAAAACAACAGGAATTAAATAAGTAAATTTAATGATAACATCTTTTGAAGTTAATCCCATAAGAAGATGTGAAATAATTATCATTACAGTGGCAACCAGGAAATATCCGGCCAAAGCCGCTTTTTGTTCATTTTTATTCCATCCTTTCAGGAACATGTAAATTAAAACCGGAGGGCCGTTTGTGTTAAATGCACCACCCAAAATTCCCGCAAATAGTCCGAATAAATATCCCCATGTACTGTTTAAGTTAACCGGTTTTATAATTTTAAGTGTTGAAAGCACAACGAAAATTACGATTACTATTCCCAGAAAAAATTTTATTACCAAGGCATCGGCAAATGCCAAAAAGTATGTGCCTATTGGTGTTCCAAATAAAGTTCCTATAAGTAGGTTACGCACTTCTTTTAAATTAACATGTATTTTCATTTTATAAAACAAATAACCGTTAATTAATAAACCGCAT